>CAXTJC010000105.1:0-8441 GCA_964244225.1 uncultured Acidobacteriaceae bacterium | reverse complement strand
GTAAACCGCTTCGTCACCTGCGGGTTCTTGTCCTCCGTAATCGCGCAGTCGTCCTTATGCAGGTTCGTAATAAACCCGTTCTTGTCCCGCACCGAAAAATAGAGGTTCACCAGGTTGGCCGTCACCTTGAAGGTCTGCGTGTCCGCCGAGTCCTCCTGCTGCGGCGCCGCACTGCTCGGCGGAGGCGGACCGCCAGGAGTCGGCGCCTCCTGCGCCAGGCTCAGGCGACCCGCGCCGAGCAGCAAGCTCGCCGCTAGAAACGAAAACAGGACAGGCCGGGAACGTCGGGGTTGTTGGGACAGAGTAACTGCATCAGAGCGCCGCATGCCACGTTAGACGAGAGAAGACCGCCGCACGTCAGCAAGCGTCCGGTCGGGCATCGCATCGCGCCGGAGCGCAACGTCGCCACCCTTCACCGCGTCAAAGTAGAAGAGGCTGAAGAAGAAGTAACGACAGGCCGCCTTGCCGGTCATCTCGCATAAAGCCCGGCACGTTGCCGCGCTGATAAACTCTCATTTATAAAGCATGTGCGTCACGCCAGAAGGCGATGCATCTCGGGGGATTCACCAGTGGTAAGGCAAAGCATCATCGCAGGGTTTCTGGCCGTCATCATGGCCGGGTTCGGACAACAGCAGAGCTCCGTGCCCGAGGCACCGCGGCAGCAGACGGTTCCCGACGCGCCGCGCCCGCAAAGCTCTCTCCCGAGCTACGGCACTATCGCGCCCGGCAGCGGTTCAGGCCCGGCGACACCCCAGGCCAGCACACCTGTGCCCGCACCGCCGGCCGATACCTTCCAGACTCAGGCTCCGGGCAGCTCGCTTCCCTCCAGCACCCCCGCGACCGCCGCCAACCCGGACGACGGCGCGCCGCCCGATCTCCCCGCCGCCGGCCAGGGTCAGGGCGCTATCACCACCTTCAGCACCCGCACCAACTTCGTCGAAATCCCCTTCACCGTCAAGGACTCCAAGAACCAGCTCGTCCCGGGCGTCAGCTGGCGCGAGGTCCGGGTCTACGAGAACAACCTGCGGCAGCACATGGCGGTCTACACCACGGACGCCGCCCCGCTCTCGGTCGCGCTCGTCATCGACCAGAGCGTCACCTTCGACGAGATGACCAAGATCAACAACTCGCTCGCCGCCCTGCAGGGAGCCTTCACCCCCTATGACGAGGTCGCCGTCTTCACCTACAACAACGGCCCCCGCATGCGCACGGACTTCACCGCCGCCCAGAGCGCCCGCCTCTCCGCTGTCCTCGAGCAGTCCAAAAGCGTCGGCCGCGAGCCCATGTTCTACGACACCGGCACCGCCCTCGGAAACAACATCAACCTCAACAACAACGCGTCCATGAACACCATGCCGCTGACCAACTCCAATCACGGCACGACCATGAGCAACACCATCAACGTGCCGAAAGAGGTCCACACCCTCAACGACGCCATCCTCGAAGCCGCCAAGACCCTCACCCACGCCGGCAAGGGCCGCCGCCGCATCATCTACGTCATCTCCGATGGCAAGGAGTACGGCTCGACCGCCAAGACCAAGGACGTCATCCGCTATCTGCAGACCAACAAGATCGCCGTCTACGCCACCCTGGTCCACGGCCTGCCCACCATCAAGGGCGAGGGCTTCCTCGACAAGATCCACCTGCCGCTGCAGATGCGTGACAACCTGCTGCCCGTCTACACCTCCGCCACCGGCGGCCAGACCGACCCCGAGTTCCGCCAGAAGGGCATCGAAGCCAGCTTCGCCAAGATCGCCGAGCAGGTGCGCAACCAGTACACCATCGGCTACTACTCGCACGATCCTTTTATCGACGGCAAGTTCCGCAAGGTCGAGGTCAAGGTCCTTCGTCCCAACCTGACCGTCGTCGCCAAAGACGGCTACTATCCCACCGCGCAGGATACGACCCCGCATCCGGCACAGACCACCGTGCAGTAGCGCCCCATCGTGCCCCTTCTCTCCACCCTGCTAGGCGGTAACGTCGCTCTTGCCCTCGCCTCCGCCCTTACCTGGGGCGGCGGGGACTTCGCCGGCGGTATGAGCGTCAAGCAGGCTGGCGGCACCCTTCGCGCCGGCCTGCGCATCGTGCTCATCAGCCACGGCGCCAGCCTGGCCGCGCTCCTGCTCCTCATTCTCCTGCGTCACGATGCCCTTCCGCATGGTGCGCCCGTACTCTGGGGTCTCAGTGCGGGTCTCTTCGGCGGACTCTCCGTCCTCTGCTTCTATATCTGCCTCGCCCGCGGTGCCATGGGCGCCCCCGCCGCCATCAGCGGCCTGCTCGCCGCGGCTATTCCTTCGCTCGCCTCCAGCGCGCTTGAAGGCGCACCCCGCCCGCTTCACCTCATCGGCTTCGTACTCGCCGCCGGCGCTATCTGGCTGATCGCGGCCGGCCCGCAGTCAGTCGCCGCGCCGCCCGGCACGCTTGCCCTCTCCATCGCAGCCGGGGCCGGCTTCGGCCTCTACTTCGTCGCTCTCCGCATGGCCGGGCCCGCCGGCATCGTCTGGCCGCTCGCCCTCAGCCGCTCCGTCAGCATCACCGTCTGCCTCCTCGGCATCCTTTGGATCGCAGCCACCACCCGCGCCCGCCCCGATCGACCAGACCGCCCCGGCCAGCCGCTGCCCACCTCCAGCCTGACCCGCAAAGCGATCCTGTGGGCACTCGCCACCGCGCTCCTCGATACCGCCGGCAATCTCTTCTTTATCGCCGCCACCCGCGCCGGCCGGCTGGACGTCGCCGCCGTCCTCGCCTCCCTCTACCCTGCCTCCACCATCCTGCTTGCGGCATGGCTGCTGCACGAGCGACCCGGCCGCCAGCAGGCGCTCGGCATGGCCCTCGCCGCCGTAGCCGTCGTTCTTATCACCCTGTAAACAGCCTTCCAAATCGCTATTGCTTCATGTTTTCCGATCCCGAAGGGATCTGCTTTGCTCACCTTGTTCCCAATCCCGAAGGGATCTGCTTCGCCTTCCCCCACCAACCTCAGGCTTAAACGGGAACGGCACCCGCGGCCGCCCTCCGAAAACCCTCGCCTGCTGTCTCGCTTACTTGACGACTGTCTCTTCAGCCTTCGGCGTCACCGTATGCGCGGTCTCGCCGGGCTTGTTCGCCTCTTCGGTCACGCCCTTCATACCGTCTTTAAAGCCCTTCAGGCCTTCGCCAAGCCCCTTGCCGAGCTCCGGCAGCTTCTTGCCCCCGAAGAGCACAAGAACGACTACCGCCAGAACCATCAGATGTGTTGGTGTAAATAATTCGCCCATGGGTCCTTCTTCCTGCCGCGCCCCCTGATCAAATCCAAGTCGAAACCCGGAACGCAGCGTGCCTTTCATTGTCGCACAGCGCAACCACTCATAGGCAGTACGCTGCCGGACCTCGACTGGATGATCAAACTGCGGCCTTCGGACGGACATCCCCGAACGTTATATCTTGGTTATGGGCTGGTCGACCTCGATCGCGCTCGCAGTTCCCTTGCAAACGCACGGCGCCTCCGGGCATCGTCGACGGGCAGCCACCAGCCGCCCGGGAGAGAGAAGAAACCATTGAGTAATCCGTTCGCAGCAACATGCCCGTTAGAAGTAACCTGCACCACACCAGGCAGACATAGGATCCACAGCAGCACAGTCCGCAAGGCCGCTCGTATCCTCGCCCTCTCGGCCATCAGTCTCATGCCGCTCTGCATCGCCGCCCAGAATAAGCTCGCACTCGCGCCGACCGCCACCTACGATAATCGCTACGAGGTCTTCGGCGGCATCAACTTCGAAAACTTCCAGGCCGGCCAGAACCTTCCAAATCGCATGAACTTCGCCGGTGCCGAAGCGCAGGGCACATACTGGTTCAAGGACCGCCTCGGCGCCACCGCCGACTACCGCTTCGAAGGCGGCACCACCCCGGTTCTGCCCAATAACTACTACAACCGTGTCGCCATCTTTCAGAACAACTTCCTCGCCGGCGTCACCGCCCGCGGCCCTAAAGGCCGCTACGCCGCCGTCGACTACCACGCCTTTGCCGGTGTCTCCCAGGGCATCTTCGACCAAGCCTTCAACCATCACCAGGGCGGCAGCCCCATCACCCCATCGCAGGCCGGCCTCTATACCAATCGGACAAAATTCATGTCCGCCCTCGGCGGCTCGGTCGACTTCAACTACACCAAGAACATCGCCATCCGCATCCAGCCCGATCTCATCCTCGAGCACTACGGCACGGAACTGCGCGAGTTCGTCGCCGTCTCCGGCGGCATCATGTACCGCTTCGGCAAACGCTAAGGCGTGTTCCCCCTGTACGCACAGGCCAAAAGCCTGTGCGTCTACATCTACGCGCGTACCGCTTTCAGGGGCATCGCCTATGACTCGAGTGAATCCTACACTGCAAGGACGTACTCTCAACGAGGTTTCACAGACATGCGATTGGTTCAGCAGGGATCAAACACCGGGGTTGCCAAAGCAGCACGGCCCTGCACGAACAGGGCCGTATTCTCTCGTCGAAAGGAGGAAGAAGACATGTTCCGTATCCACATGCGCTTCAACCTTGCAGTCTATCTACCCTTGCGCCGCATAGTCTCAATTCGCTGCGCTGCTCTACCTCGTCGGATAGTAGAGCGTAAACCCTTCCGGTGGTGTGAAGCCCACCGGAGGTTCTCTTCAGGGTAAGCCTGCTCCCCAAAGTTGTGAAGCGAATTATTGACCTATCATCCTTAGTCAGCACTAACCAGCTGTCCACCTTAAAATGTATTCTGCATAAATTCCGGCGACACTGGATTCTCATACACCGAGTAATCCCGCGTCACCACCGTCAGCCCGCTCGGCGTAACGAAGTAGTTCTTCTTATCCTCGTTCGCGTCGTACCCAATTACCGCCCCATCCGGAATATGCACATCGCGATCGATAATCGCGTGCCGGATCCGGCAGTGCCGCCCGATGTTCACATGCGAGAACACCACACTCGAATCCACATCGCTGTACGAGTTCACGCGTACATCATGGCTCAGCACACTCGACCGGATCACCGAGCCCGACACAATGCAGCCCGACGAGATGATCGAGTTGATCGCCATGCCCGTCCGCCCCGGCTCGCCAAACACAAACTTTGCCGGCGGATACTGATACGGCCGCGTCCGCATCGGCCAGCTCTTGTCATAGAGGTTGAAGACCGGCGACACCGTCGCCACATCCATATTCGCCTCGTAGTACGCCTCGAGCGTTCCCACGTCGCGCCAGTAAAGCGCATTCTGCTTATTCTCATCGACGAAGTTGAACGCCTGCACCTTAAACCGGCCGAGCAGGTTTGGCAGGATGTTGTGCCCAAAGTCATGCTTCGAGGCCGGATCCTCGGCGTCCTTGATCAGCTCCGGCAGCAGCACATCCGTGTTGAAGATATAAATACCCATCGAGGCATCCACCTTCTCCGGATCGAACGGCGACCGCGTCTTCGTCTCCTTCGGCTTCTCTTCAAAGCCTGTCACCTCGCCATTGCGCGCCACCTCGACCACGCCAAAGCTCGAGACCTCATCCGGCCGAATTGGCAACGTCGCCAGCGTCACATCCGCGCCTGACTCGCAGTGCTGCTGCATCATCAGGCCGTAGTTCATCTTGTAGATGTGGTCGCCCGAAAGGATAATCACGTACTTCGGCTCTTCCGATCCGATCGAGTAGATGTTCTGGTACACCGCATCCGCCGTGCCCGTGTACCAGTTCTTGTTCACCCGCTGCATCGGCGGCAGGATCTCGATGAACTCACCAAGCTCATTCGCCACCACCGGTCCCCACCCCTCACGAATGTGCCGGTTGAGCGACAGCGCCTTGTACTGCGTCAGGATATACACATGCCGCAGATCGGAGTTAATGCAGTTGGAGAGTGTTATGTCGATTATGCGGTACTGGCCGGCAAACGGAACCGCAGGCTTTGCCCGATCGCGCGTCAGCGGAAATAACCGCTCGCCGGCGCCACCCGCTAGCAGAACGCCAAGTGTGTTTCTCATCGTTCAACGACCTCTATCGGTTGAATTCTGCATGCCCGGAGTTCTCGGCACGTTTCTATAAAGAGCCGGTTCATGTCCGCCGCTCTTTGAACACACGAATTACCCGGCGACAAACTCTAGCACGCCTCTGTCACGGCATGACGCAGCACGAAGTAGCTGAACCTTATATGGCTTAGCTCTTGTCGCCTTCGTCGGTCTCATCGCCTGACGGCATCTCGGTATCATTAACAGTAATCCGCAGCGACTTTAAAAAATGCAGATCGCTATGCGTGAAGCCGTCCGTCTGCACCTCATCCGTCTGCTCTGTCTCCGGTTCTACCTCGTTTAGACCTATCGTCGCCTCCAGCATCAGCAGCACGTCGAACCCCTGCTCGCGAATGTTCTTGACCACTCCGGCGATGTCCTCGGACTCCGCTACCGTCTCATGGATCGCCTCGCCCAACTTCTGGATCAGCTTCTTCACATTCTGATTCAATGCCACCTCCGCCTGCCTCTGTGATGGACCATAGTCAACTCGCATCGGGTAATCCCTATTCGCGTACGCCGTTCAAGAACGCACATAACGATCGGCAGTGCGGGTCTCAGCTACATAACTCTTTCCACCATACGCCGGGGTCCAATCCGTCGCAAAAGAATCTCACAGGAGCGCCTATGCCACCGTGTGATGATCGGCCCAGGCCTCTTCGAGCTTATGCGCCAGCTGTTCCACCGGCTCCCGACGCTTCTTGCCCCACACCAGAAATCCCGCCGCCGCGGCACAAACGCCGCCTACCAGAAACAATGCCTTTTTCATCCCGACCTCATCCTTCTTCTAAGTCACGTTCTCTTCGGTCTGAGATGCCGCTTCGAGCGCCTGCGACACCCAGACGTGCGGACACCCGTTTATAGATCGAGCCGGAAGGATGTCTCCCCCCATCACTCCGTAAAAGAAAACGATATTCCATAGCCACGTAGAGTGGCCATCGAGCGGGATCGGCCTTAAACTCTTTGCATGGACACGGTGCGATTCGGCAGGGTACTCGGTCGCGGCGCTCGACAGGCGGCCAAGACGCTCGTCTCCGCCGTAGACGCCGCGAAGGCGCCCAACCCCCGTCCGCCCAGCCCCCACCAGACCGCCGCAGCCGCGGCAAATTCGGCTCCGCCGGAAGTCTCTGCCCCGTCCCGCCCGCACTCCGCGGTCATCGAACCCACCTCCACGTCCGGCTCGCATACCGGGCGGCCCGTCGGCACCGTCCTTCCACCCTCCTCCCGGCTCCCGAAGCCGCCCAGCGCCGCCACCCCGCGCGGCCTTGCGGAGGGCAGCCGCCGCTTTGGCCGCGCCGTCTGGGGCCCGGCCGTTCGGCTCTCCGGCGTGCTCTGGCTGGAGCTCACCGGCGTCTTCTTCGGCCTGTTCGCGCTCATCGCCGGCATCGCCGCCTGGCGTCTTCGCTCCGCTCTCTTCGCCGTTCCTGCATCCCCGGGCGTTTCTGCATCCGATGACCGAACGCGTTTCTTCTTCGCCGCCGGCATGGTCTGCATCTTCGGCTACTTCTCTCTCTCCAGCTTTCTCAAGGCCAATCGGCGCAGCCGCAATCTTTAGTCGGACTCCCCAGTGTCACTCCATGACAGTCACCCTCTCCCGCGCCGCCGCTGCTCTCCTCGTCCTTGCTCTCGCCGCTCCAGCGTCGCCGCTGCACGCTGCTGCTGTGGCTCCCCCTTCGCCCGGCGCACCCGCCTCCAGCCAGATTCCCAACCTTAACGCGGATACCCTCGCCGGCATGCACGTGCATCTGCCCGCCGACCTCCAGGGCAAGCGCGCCGTTTTGGTCCTCGCCTTCAACAAGGGCGCGCGCAGCCAGGTACGCGACTGGGGCGTCCGCCTCGATAAAGACTTTTCCCGCTCGCCCGACGTCCTCTACTTCGACATGCCCGTCATCGCCGCCGTCCCCCACTTCCTGCGCGGCTACGTGCTGCATTCCATGGCCGCCGAGCTCTCCGATCGCGGCAAACAGCACTTCCTTCCCATTCCGGACAATGAATCCCGCTGGCGCGCGCTCGCCGGCTACAAAGATCCCAACCTTGCTTATATCCTGGTCATCGACAGCTCCGGCCAGGTCGAGTGGCAGACCTCCGGACCACTCACCGCCACCGCCTACACCGCCCTCCGCGAGCACCTCCCCGCCCCCGCCCCTACATCAGCCCCTCCCCCCAGCAAGAGCGCCTCCACACCAGCCCCGGTGCTACCCTAACCTCAGCCGGAGCACCCGCCGGCAGAGGAATCCATGCCCGACGTCGCCACCGCCCTCCGCAAGACCGCTCTCAACGCCACCCATCGCAGCCACCGCGCCAAAATGGTCGACTTCGGCGGCTGGGACATGCCCGTCGAGTACACTGGCATCACCGCCGAACATCTGGACGTCCGCACCGCCGTCGGCCTCTTCGACGTCTCCCACATGGGCGACATCCAGCTCCGTGGGCCTGGCTCCCTCGCCGC
>CAXTJC010000104.1:2015-8451 GCA_964244225.1 uncultured Acidobacteriaceae bacterium | reverse complement strand
GATAATCGTCACAGGAATATCATTGCGCACCTTATTGAAGACCTCCGCGAACTTTTCCGGGAGAAACAACTCGTCCTGGCCGCCAACGAAGACCTGTGCGGGTTTCTTGATGGCCTGGATGTCTGCCCTGAAATCGCTCCGGGGTTGGAAGTTCTCTTCCAGCCGGAATGAATACGTAGCGGTCGTGGACTCGATGCCGGTAGGTACCGGGAAGGCCAGCACGGGCAACCCGTCAAAGTGACGAATGTTGAAGAAATCGAAAATGGACAGACCGATGATCCTCTTTATGGAGACGCTATACCAGGTATTGTGCTCAGGAGAGGCCTTCTCCCCCGGAGAGGCAGGGCGGACAGTCGGCGCGTTGTAGCGCAGGTACGGAGATAGCAAGACGAACCTGTCGAACGCACTGCCGAGATCGCTACCGGCGATCCGCAAAGCAAAGCCTCCCCCGGAAGAAAATCCGACGAGGGTCCATTGGGCGTTCTTGTATTGCGGATGTACCGCCTTCATGAAATCAGCCATGTCGTCGTCAAGCTGACCGAGGTATGAGATATCTCCATGCGGATAGTTGGCGCCATGCCCACGCAGGTCGGGAACGTAGACCGTAACGCCCCTCTGCAATAACGCCTTCGCCATGCGATGCATGTCCCTGCTGCTTCCTGCCGAGCCGTGAATAAGGACCGCAACCTGGGCGTCTCCGCCTTCGTAGAGGCGATACGAGAGTGCAGCGCCATCTCGTGATTTGTAGCGTGTGATCGGGGGAAGACCCGATAGGTCCATTCGGCTGAACGGGTCGGTCACCGATTTGAGGGCCTTCGGCTGGGTGATATGGCCGAAGCCCGCCAGCATCCCGGCAACTGTGAACAGTGCCACAAAGTAGATCAATACGCCGAGTCCAATCCGCTTCCAGATGCGTGCCATCTCAAACCCTACGATCGCGTATACGCCGTGTACCTTTGGCCCTGCGTATACACTGTATACCTATGAGCGCAACGACTTCGCAGAAGATCTGCACAGCGGCTCTGGAACTCCTCGACCAATCCGAGGATCCTGCCACTGCGAGCATGAGGCGTATCGCCGACAAAGTTGGCATTACACCGATGGCTCTTTATAGGCATTTTCCCAATCGGGAAGCCCTGCTGAGAGCGGCGACCGAGATCGAGTACCAGCGGATCGCCGACTACTTCAAGGCCTCGAATGCCCGCAGCGACACAACCGGCCTTCGAGGGATGAGAGGCTATCTCGACTACGCACTCGATCATCCGAACCTCTTCCGCTACATGTACTTTTCGCAACGGGCCGACGTGTTGGCTTTTCCTGACGCTCTCAAGACGGGAAAGTCACCATCCCTGAAGATGCTGCATGTTGCGGTGAGCGGGGCGATGCAGCAAGGCAAGCTTCGTGCCGACGACGTGTCCGAAACGTCCTTAACGATCTGGGCACATGCGCATGGACTTGTAACGCTCTATCTCAGCGGACGAATCCTGCTTTCTCGTCGCCAGTTCACACAGTTGTTTTTGCGTTCTATGGACAGGCTTCTGCAGGGCCTCACTTGAAGAGCGTCGCGGCTTCCCACTATGCACCTCCACGGTTATCGTTCCTTAAGCTTATGAGCTCGTTCCGTCGTTTAAGAGAGTAAGAACGGTCTCTCGGAGGCCTATGGACACGCATTTTCGACGGTTGCGACCATTATTCCGAGATGGCGACTTCGCAGGATATATGAGCTGTCACATTGGTTTAGGACGTTTGACTTGTCGTGCTCGCTCCGTAACGCAGGCCATCCACGAGCAGGTTTACCATCTTTCGCGCGTAGACGGGTTCTTCGTCGCGAGGCCCCCTGCACAGGGTTGCGACTGCTCGTAAAAGGTCATCGGCTTCGATGCCGGGGCGCACAGTTTTTGCTGCCACGGCCGCATCCAGCAACGTCTGAAGAGCCGGCTGCAAGCGTCTGCTGAAGTAAGCCGGCAAAGCGAGGTATGCTGGGTCACCTGAGTGAAGCGCCGAGGCAAGACCTCGCTTCGTCGTGATGAAATCGACGTAGCGTTGTATCCAACGACCAAGTGCTTCCCCAGGCTCATATTTACCGGCGAGTACAGGAGCCGCATCCGCGCAGGCATCCACCTGAGTTTGGAAGACTGCCACGATGAGATCTGATCGCTGCGGAAAATGACGATAGACCGTGCCAAGGCCAACGCCCGCACGTTCCGCAATCTCACGGACCGGAGCGTCTACTCCAGACTTTCGAAAGACCTCCACCGCCGCCTGGAGCAATGAGTTCATCTTGCGCTGCGCATCGGCACGCATCGTACGAGGCCCGTTGCCTTGCGGGTTCTGCTCCTGCGTTCGTTTCGCTGCTGTTTTCTTAATCATTTGTGGTCGGAACAATGTTCCATTTATATGTGGAACAAGGTTCCAGTGAGCTGAGCATAGCAGGATGCCGAGCATATGTGGAGAGGAGAACAAGATGCCCGTAAAGCTTTCCGCGCTCTGGAGAACTCAACTTCCGATCGTGGATGGCAGGCGGGTTGGTGTCGAGTTATCAGGACCCGGGTGCAGCGCGTGCGTTGGCGGAAGAGGGCACGGGCTTGTCGGTGGAACTGGATAATGCGGCGAATGCTTGTCTGCTGGCAGAGACCTGGTTCGGGCGTATGGATGGTGTGCGGAATGCAGTGTTGGTGACGATCTCAGAGGGGCTCGGGACAGGCATTCTTTCGAACGGTCAGATCCTCTATGGAGATCAGGGGATGGCTGGTGAGTTCGGGCACATTCCTCAGGAGAGTGACGGTCCGCTGTGCGGATGCGGAGCTCGGGGCTGCTGGGGGATGTTTGCGTCGTCAAGCGCGGCGCTGCGGTACTACGCGGAAAGCAAGCCGAAGATAATGGCGCGGACGATCGAAGACCTGCTTCGGCTGGCCGAAGAGGAAGATTTAAAGGCGATCGCCGCACTGACTAGGCAGGCAAAGGATAAAACGAAAATCTCTGCGACGTATCCGGCAAATACTCTTGGGTGTCTGGTCAGTCTGAGTAAAGAAGTCTTTTGAGACGCACATGGGACTTGCTTTTTCTGTGAGCCAGCTCGTGTGTCGAAGTTTGCCGGCTCTACTGCAACTCAGGATGTTGCCGGACAGCCTCAGCCTTAAGCAGGAAGCTTCCCTCCGTGACCACTTGATCGCCCGTGCTCAACCCGCTCATAACCGCGCTGTTGCCGTTGGCTGCGGGGCCGACTTTTACCTGGCGCATCGTAAAACTTCCCTCGCTGTCCTTGACGGGAAAAAACACGAACTCCTTCCCACCGATCGCCTGTACCGCGGATTGGGGTACGACAAGACCCTGGGAGATGTCCGTCGAGAAATCGACATCCACGTACATATCGATACGCAACCTCTCATCGAGGTTTGCCACTTCGATCCGAGCCTGTGCGGTCCGGGTGGCGGGATCGACCTGCGGTTGAATGTACGTGACACGCCCTTTCCACGCTTTGCCGGGGTACGAAGGTGCCGTGATGTTGGCCGGCGATCCGGCCCGGACAGAGGCAAAGTCCTTCTTGTTGACGCTGGCCAGAACCCAAACCTTTGAGAGATCGGCAATCGTAAACAGCTCCTGAGCAGGAGTTGTAACCAGCCCAAGGTTTGCCGTGCGCGTCAGCACGACGCCACCGATGGGGGCCGGCACAACCAGATTCGCGTTCACCACGTTGGCCTGCTGGAGCGTTGCGATCTGATGGCTGCTGGCGCCGAGCAGCTCCAGTTTTTCCCGCGAGGCCTGCACATGCGCCGCGTGCCCGGCGTGGGCAGCGGCCACCTCTTCTTCCTCCTGCTGACTGGCCGCTCCGAGCTTTAGCAGTTCCCGTGTTCGCTCTAGTCTTCTGTGATCCGCCTCGTAGTCCGCCAGATCGGAGATATAGGCTGTCTCCGCTTCCGCAAGGTCTCCGCTGAAGATGACGGCCAGCGGCTGACCCCGCCGAACATGGTCCCCGAGCACGACCGGGACCTGCTTGACCACACCTCCGACCAAAGGCGTGACATGAACTTCGTTGTACTCATTCGCCTTCACGACGCCTGGCGTCCGGAGGCTCGCCGCGATAAGACCGGTGACGACCTGAGCCATGTGGACTTGAGCTTTCTTGAGATCGTCCGGGGCAAGATCGGTCTGCGATTCGGCCGCCGATCCATTCGTTGTGGGAGATGCCGCGGTGGACGGTCCCCCCATCCCGCTCATGGTCGCGATGGGAGCCTGAGCGCCCGCTTGCTCGCTCCGGAAGGATGCGCGGCAAACCAGACTCTAAGCGCCACCAGAGCCACGCCGGTGTAGCCGGTCTCGATATCGATAAAGCGGCGCTGTTCGGCAATCACGTCCAGCAGTGTGCTCCGTCCGTAGCGATATACCTGGCGCACAACGCTAAGAGTTTGATCGCCTAGTCGCGCACACCACTGCCATAAACGGCAACTCTCGCCTGCGCGCCGTTTAACGAATCAGGTTTTGCGCGACCTCATGCCGCAAGGTGAGATCCACCGCAACACTCCGGCTGTGCGCGGAACTAATGGCGGCGCTGCTGGCCGCGATCGCACCCTGGCTCCGATTGAACACCGGCAACGCGATATCGAGACCGAAGGTGGCGTAGTTGAAGGTCTGTCGAATCGGACGGAGTGTTCCGAAAGTTCCAGAAGGATCGACGGCGAGCTGGGCGAACCCGGCGGAGGGCCGCTCGTAGCTGGCCGAGAAAGAGGCATCGGCCTTTCCCAGAGCGACCTGCTGCCGTAGGTCTGCGGAGGCCAAATCCTCGTTGGCGTGTTGTGCCGCGAGGTCGGGGCGATGAGAGGCTGCCAGCTGTGTTAAGGCGCTCTGGTCAAACGCGCGAACGGGAACTTCCAGCTTGCCTTTGAGATGGAGAGGTTCTTCAGGCTGCATGCCGGCTGCTTGCTTCAACGCGAGCAGCGCGATGTCACCCTTGGCTCGGTAATCGATCCTGAGCGCATCGATGCGATTGACCTCCACCCGCACCTCGTCAGCGTCCAGTGACGGAGTTGCTCCTCCGCGCACTCTATCCTCGATCAGTTGCAAGAGATCCCGGTTGGCCTGCAATTGTTCTTCAGCAAAGGCGAGATTGCGCACGGCGGCAAGGGTCTTACCAAAGCGCGCTCGCACCTCTCCGGCGAGCAGGCGTTCCTTGTCGGCCACGGTGTCCCGAGTCACATCGATGGTGCGCTCTGCTACCTCCGTGCGCCGCGCTCTTCGACCGTAGAGCTCGAGCGGAATCGAGCCGCCAACCTCGACATGGTTGTCGGCCCCATTCACCTCCTTCAAGCCACCGAGTGCGAGGGAAGGATTCTTCCGCAAGCGAGCCTGGATCACATTGCCGGCCGCCATCGCGATGCGTGACCGTTCCGCGGCAAAGCCTGGATTCGAAGACAAAGCGCGAGCCACAAGAGCGGACTCCCTAACGCCGTTCTCCTGGTCCAGAATGCCATCTTGTAGCGTGACTTCGTTAGTCTGCTGGGCAAGGGAAGTCATGGTTCCTGCAAACCCAAGAAGGAGAGCCAACGAGAGTCGCGTGAGGAAGACTGATCGAAGCATCGGCTTACCTCACGCTGCTGTTAAACGCGGTGTTGTCTTATCCGCGTGGACCGTTCCAACTCACGGTGAAATGCCAGACGCCGTTGATGGCGAAGTTGGCTTTCACCCGGTACGTGCCGGTCTGCCCGGTCGGCGTGATCTCCGCGCCGCCGGACATGGGCGCCATGCCGGGCATACTCATGCTGGAGCCGAGCTGCACGTCGTCCACATCGATGCCGTAGCGGGCAGCCGCTTGCCGGTTCGGCTTGATGTCGAGGTAGAGCGCTCCTGTGACCTGCTCGGCGTAAACGTCAGTTGCGCCGTGCACCGTTCGGACTACATCAGCGATCCGACGAGCCGTGCCTTCGAGCACCGTGAGGTCGGAACCGAAGACTTTGACACCGATCTCTGAGCGAATGCCCGTCGTCAGCATGTCGATTCGGTTGATGATCGGCTGTGTCCAGATGTTCGCAACTTTCGGCAGGGGAAACCGCCCGGTCTATCTCATTCCTGAGCTTTGGCAAAGTCATGCCCGCGGACCACTGATCGTGCGGCTTCAGGTGAACGATGGTCTCGGTCATGTTCAGCCCCGCGGGATGGTCGAGGTATCCGCTCTGGCGATCTTGGCGGCGACGTAAGCGACCTCGGGAAAGCTGTTCAGGATGGTGTCCTGCTGCTTGGCGTACTCGATATTTTGCTCAAGCGAGATACTCGGATCGGCGATGGGCATAAACAGGATGTCGCCCTCATTGAGGGGCGGCATAAACTCGCTGCCGATACCTGTGGCAAGGAAGACTGCCGCCACGAAGAAGGCCAGCGCGATCCCCAACGTGATACGCCGATGATCGAGCGCCCACGAAAGAGCGGGCCGGTAGAGGCGCTG
>CAXTJC010000104.1:0-1915 GCA_964244225.1 uncultured Acidobacteriaceae bacterium | reverse complement strand
ACTGATAGCGCACATACCAGTCCTGCAACGAGCGCAGATCGCGCTGGCTTAAGCCGCCGCCCTCGACCGTATACCAGAACACATGACCGATCCCGGTCGCATCGGGTCCGAGGGTCGGAACAACATTCGGCGGCAGCAACTTGGTGACTAAACTGAGCCGCTCCAGGATGCGGGTCCGCGCAAAGTAGAGATCCATGTCGTCATCAAAGATGACGAAGATCATGGAGAACCCGAACGCTGAAGAAGAGCGCACAACCTTGACGCCCGGCAAGCCCTGGAGATTGACAGTGAGCGGGTAGGTGATCTGGTCCTCGACCTCCTGCGGGCTTCGTCCGGACCAGTCCTTAAAGACGATGACCTGCTTGTCGCTCGGAATCGCATCGATCGGCGCACGCAGCATCGCCCATCCGCCCCAGAGTGCTATGCCAATCCAGGCCGCGATGGGCACCGGTTCGAGATGTCGGAGTTATTTGGTAGCCTCAGCCGCTCTTGGGCGTCAGAGTATGATCAGTCCTTGCCGTCAGGTACTCAGGCGGTTTGCCTCTTGATCGCGAAAGGATCTGTCCTGACAGCATGAGTCTTTTCTTTGCCGACGGATCCCCGGAGGCCGAGCTCTCGGTCGACCAGATCCGCGAGGGCCTCTTTACCGCTCTTACGAAGCTGGGTGCGCGCTCCCGCGTGCTCGCAGTTCCACCCGACTCGACACGCCTTCACTCCAGGTCAGGCGAGCTCACAGAGCTCACCCGGGAGTTTTACGGAGACCGTCTCGTCGACATACTGCCCGCGCTCGGGACGCACAAGCCCATGACCGCCGCGCAGATGACCCTCATGTTCGGCTCTATCCCTCATGGGCTGTTTCGGGTTCACGACTGGCGCAACGACATCGTCACGCTTGGTGAAGTTCCCGCTGCCTTCCTTCATGAGGTCAGTGAAGGCAAGGTCGACTACACCTGGCCCGCGCAGGTTAACAAGCTGCTCCGTGATGGCGAACACGATCTCATTCTTTCAATCGGCCAGGTCGTCCCGCACGAAGTGGTTGGCATGGCGAATGGTTCGAAGAACATCTTCATCGGCACCGGCGGCGTCCTCGGAATCCATCGCTCTCACTTCCTCGGAGCCGTCTATGGCATGGAGCGCATGATGGGACGCGTGGATACGCCTGTCCGCCGCGTCCTGAATTACGCGAGCCAACACTTCGCGGCAAGTCTTCCACCAATCGTGTACGTACAGACGGTCATAGGCAAGAACTCCGCAGGCCATCTCGTGATGCGAGGGCTCTTCATCGGGGATGATCAGCAATGCTTCGAGCGCGCCGCGGCCTTAAGTGTTCAGTGCAACTTCCTCATGCTCGATCGCGAGATCCGCAAGGCCGTTGTCTTCCTTGATCCGAATGAGTTTCGTTCCACCTGGCTCGGCAATAAGGCGATCTATCGCACCCGCATGGCCCTCGCCGACGATGCCGAGCTGATTGTTCTTGGGCCCGGAATCTGCGAGTTTGGTGAAGACAAGGCCATCGACCAACTCATCCGAAAGTACGGCTATTGCGGGACGCCCAACACGCTTGAAGCAGTCCGGCGCGACCCGCAGCTCGCTGCCAATCTCAGTGCCGCCGCCCATCTTATCCACGGCTCGAGTGAAGGCCGATTCACCATTCGTTACTGCCCAGGCCACTTGACGCAAGCTGAGATCGAGGGAGCCGGCTACGCCTACGGGGATCTTGCCCAGTACAGCCGGCGCTACTCTCCGACGACGCTCAAGGAGGGCTGGAATATCGTCGACGGCGAAGAGATCTTCTTCATCTCCAATCCGGGGCTTGGGCTCTGGTCCTACCGGGAGAGATTCTTCTGATGGACGCAAGCGACGATGGGTGTGGCGTACTGCCTCAGCATTAAATATCGACAACTCGACGCAGCCA
>CAXTJC010000103.1:0-8455 GCA_964244225.1 uncultured Acidobacteriaceae bacterium | reverse complement strand
TTACGTGCCGGTAGACTTCCCCGACCGCGCCCTCCTCGCCGATCTCCTCAGCGAGAAAATGCATCACCGTATCGAGCTCGCCGCCCCGCAGCGCGGTGACAAGCGGTCTTTGGTTGACTTGGTCTGCCAGAACGCCAAGCAGTCCTACGACCAGCGCTTCCGCATCCTCATCCCCACCCAGAACGCCATCGCCCGCGCCCTCCAGGACGCCCTCATGCTCCCCGAGCTCCCCACCCGCATCGAGTGCTTCGACATCTCCCACATCCAGGGCGCCGAGACCGTCGCCTCCATGGTCGTCTGGGAGGACGGCGCCATGAAGAAGGCCGACTATCGCAAGTTCCAGGTCAAAACCGTCACCGGCGTCGACGACTTCGCCTCCATGCGCGAGATCGTCCAGCGCAGGTACAAGCGCCTCCTCGACCAGAAGCTCGCGACCGGCGAAGACTGCTTCCCCTCGCTTGTCCTCATCGACGGCGGTCTCGGTCAGCTCCACGCCGCCGCCGACGCCCTCTCCGAAATCGGTATCTACACCCAGCCCCTCGCCTCCATAGCCAAAAAGGAAGAGATCGTCTACGTTCACGGCCAGGAAGACGCGCCCGTCGTCCTCGAACGCCGCTCCCCCGTCCTCCATCTCATCCAGAAGATCCGCGACGAATCCCACCGCTTCGCCATCACCTACCATCGCAAGCGCCGCCAGATGCGCGACCGTGACTCCGAGCTCGACAACATCCCCGGCGTCGGCCCTCGCACCCGCCAACGCCTCCTCCAACACTTTGGCTCCCTCCGCGGCATCCAGCAGGCCACTCCCGACGCCCTCACCGCCGTCGTCAATGCCGCCACCGCCGAAAAAATCCGCTCCTTCTTCAGCGAAGAAGGAGCGCTCGACGAAGCAAGTTCCCTAGTTCACATCTCTGTGTCAGATCAGAGCACAGAATTATCAAAGTCAGCAATAAAGTGAATGCCGGGAATGTCAAGCTTCAGGATTTCTTTGTCTCCGGTCAGGAATAAATCGACATTGGCGCTCGCGGCACACGCCAAATGTATTGCGTCAGGCGCTTTGATTCTTGTAACAGCTCTCAAATGGGCAAAGACGGGTACAGCGCGCTCATCAAAGGGCAGGTACTCGAAACCCATCTGGTCTAAGCTCATCCGAATAAGTTCGGGCTTCGTCGGTGGGACCGACTTCGCAGCGCCGGCCATGATCTCTCCTAGACCAAGAAAGCTCGTGAACAGGCGATCACGCCGCGAGTACGATCGGGTAAGAAGGGTCTCTACGCGAGTGGAGTAACGTGAATCGCCGCCTAGAAGGTACATGAAGAGCATCGAGTCCCAGTAAATGTTGCTCATAGCTCAATCATCCGAGCGGACCCATCTAATAAAACCCTCCGCCCCTCCGTACTCTGCGAGTTCTTTCTTCAGCAATCCGCGGAGAGACTCCGTCAGTCGCTTCGCTCGTTCTGAAGCAGATTCAAGCTCCACTGCTTCCCTTTTCGCAGTCGGAGCCATAAAACCATCCAGCAGACGGTAGTGGAAGACGACCGTCGTACTCGTAAGTGATCTCGGTCCTTCTGTTTTCTCTATTTCAAGTCCTGCTTCCTTTAGAAAGCTAGTTCGCCGGAGTGCGCTGCAGAACTGCGCCTGGTGATGTTTCGGAAAACCCTCGGATTCGAGCTCATCAATCAATGACCGGACCGGAATTGTAAATCGGCGGTTTCCCTGCCGTCGAGCAGGTTCGACGAAATTACGAATTGCGCGCTGACGAATTTGCTCACTTAGATTTCCATGTGCGGGCTTCATACCGGATCACCTCAGACCGAACATAACGTGGCGGACGCTTTTTTGTCAACGTTGATAGTCAATATTGTCAAGATGTTCAGCGCCGTTATAGGGAAGCGCCTAGCTCCCACTCGCAAATGTATTGCAAACCCCCGGATTCCCCGTACTCAGCCCCTTCTTGAACCACTCCTCCCGCGCCGCGCTCGACCCATGTGTCCAGCTCTCGGGGCTCACCGCTCGCCCACTCATCTTCTGAATGTGGTCATCTCCCACCGCCGCCGCGGCCTTCAGCGCCCCGGCTACATCGTCCTCATGCACAATCCCCCGCTGCTCGGTCGAGTGCCCCCACACCCCTGCGTAGCAGTCCGCCTGCAGCTCCAGATCCACTGACAGCTTCTTCGCCTGATCCGGACTCTGCTCCTGCAGCCGCCGCACCTTCGCCTCCGTTCCCAGCAGGTCCTGCACATGATGCCCCAGCTCATGCGCAATCACATAGGATTGCGCAAAGTCGCCCGTATCGCCGCCCAACTGCTTCAACTCATCCCAGAATCCCAGGTCGATATACACCTTGCCATCCGCCGGACAGTAGAACGGCCCCGTCGCCGCCTGTGCCGTCCCACACCCCGAGTACGTCCGTCCGCGAAACAGCACCAGCTTCGCCCGCTGATACGTCTGCCCCTTATCGGCAAAGATCTTCGTCCACGTCTTTTGCACATCGTCCAGCGTGAACGACACTAGCTGCGCATCGCGATCGGCGCCAGAATTTGCCGTCGTTCCCGCCGCACCGGTACCCGGCCCATACTGCCCGCTCCGCTCGCTCGACTGCCGCGACTGCGTCTGCCCGCCACCTCCACCCCCGCCGCTCAGGTACGCGCCGATATAGTTCCGCCCTGTCAGCAGACTCACCACCACCAGCACCAGCACGCCAACAATCCCCAGCCCGCCCCCGCCGAATCCGAAACCTCCCCCACCGCCCGAGTCCCCGCGCCGGTCCTCCACATCGCTGCTCATCCCACCAGGCGTCCAATCCATCGTCAATCCTCCCCATCAGCGCAGCGCGCCTTCTTCGTCCCAGAGAGTATGGCATGATCGACTCGCCTCTCCGCGGCCAAAGGCCACGCCTTGACCCCGTCCACGGAACCTCGATCTCACCATCGCCGTACCGCTCCTATACCCTGCGTACACGAGCTCCGCCCGAGGCACAAGCCGCTATGCCCGATCTCCGTCAGAAGCTCGCCGCTCGCCCCGCTGCCGCCGGCGCACTCTCTCTCGCCCTCAGCTTCGCTCTTCTCAAGCTCGCCATCCAGATCGCCGGCAATCTCTGGCAGGCCCACATCGGCTGGGGCTACTTCCGTGACGAGTTCTACTATCTCGCCTGCGGCCGCCACCTCGCTTGGGGCTTTGTCGATCACGGCCCGCTCGTCGCCCTCCAGGCGCGTCTCGCCGAAACCCTCTTCGGCCACTCCCTCGCCGGTCTGCGCCTGCCCGCCGCCCTTGCCGGTGCCACGCGTGTCTTTCTTACCGGCCTGCTCGCCTTCGCCCTCGGCGGCCGCCGCGCCGCCCAGTCCCTCGCCATGCTCGGCGTCCTCATCGCCCCACAGTACCTCGCCATCGATGGCTTCCTGTCAATGAACTCGTTCGAGTCCCTTTTCTGGATGTGCTGCCTCCTCGCCCTCATCACCCTCCAGGACCGTCTCTCCCCCGCACCCGGATCAGACACCGGGGTGCCCCATCCATCGCAGTCTCAACGCGATGGGTGGGACGTAAGCAGTCCGCAAACCGTTCTTGCGACCTCCACCCCCAAGGATCGTTCCGCCCTCACCCTTTGGCTCCTCTTCGGCCTCTCCGCCGGCCTCGGCCTCCTCAATAAACCCTCAATGACCTTCTTCCTGGTCGCGCTCGGCCTGGCTCTGCTCCTCACCCGCCCAGGCCGCAGCCTCCTGCTCCGCCGAGAAGCCCTCGCCGGCACAGCGCTCCTCCTCGCCATCGCAACACCCAACCTCCTGTGGCAAATCCACAATCACTGGCCCACCCTTGAGTTCCTCCACAACGGCCGGACGGAAGGCAAAAATCTCATCCTCGGTCCCCTCGCCTTCCTCAACGCGCAGATCCAGACCCTCAATCCGCTCACAGTCTTTCTCTGGCTCCCCGGCCTGGTCTGGCTGCTTCGCCGCCCCGCCTGGCGCTGGATCGGCCTCACCTTCCTCTTCTTCTTCATCGGCATGTTCGCCCTGCACGCCAAGGACTACTACGTCACCCCCATCTACCCCGTCCTCTTCGCCGCCGGCGGCCTCGCCTGGGAGCAGCGTCGCTGGACTCCCTTCGGTAAACTCTCCGCCGCCACAGCCGAAACCCGCGCCAACCGCCTCTTCGCCTTCCCCCTCTACCAGGCCACCCTCATCCTCACCGGCCTGCTCATCCTGCCCATGGTCATCCCCGTCCTCACTCCGCAGGCGTATCTCCGCTATACCCGCGCGCTTCACCTCGCCCCGTCCAGCGGCAAAACCGAAAAGATGCCCTCCGGCGCACTTCCGCAGTTCTACGCCGACCGCTTCGGCTGGCAGGAGTACCTCGACATCGTCACCCACACCTATCGCGCCCTCTCACCCGAAGACCGCGCCCGCGTCCTCATCTTTACCAACGATTATGGCGAAGCCGGAGCCCTCGACATTCTCTCCAGCTACGAGCACATCGATCTTCCCCCCGCACTCTGCGGCCAGAACAACTACTGGCTCTGGGGAACCCACGGCCGCGACCCCAATCTCGTCATCGCCATCATCCGCGACAAGCCCGAAGAAGTCGCCAGCAAGTACGAGTCCGTCACCATCGTCGGCCACATGGACGCCCAGTTCTCCATGCCCTTCGAGCACAGAAACGTCTACCTCCTCCGCAACCGCCGCTTCACCGCCCCCTTCGACTGGCGAGACGAGCGCTACTTCTTTTAAGTTAAGCCGTAGCTGATTAACGCAGACCGCAGCAAAAGCAATCGCTCCCGTTCCTCCTGACAAACTGGATTGCTAGAACGATTGGTTAGCTGCGATAACCGAAACGGCATTACGCAATTTAAGAATAAAACGCATAATCTGTCGTGGAATAAGCAATTGTCACTGTAACGCGCTTTACTCTTAGCTGTGAGTCGGGATTGGCATAATGAGTTTGGAGACGCTCACGACATAAAATTCACTTTACGTGTTCATAGGTGAGGCATAAGTTTGCTCAGTCTCTCCGATGTACGCAGTTTATTGCATCCTTATCACCGGCCAGCACTCGGAGATCTTAATGAATAAATACCTCGCCTTTACCGTAACTTGTTTTTTCTGCTTCGCGGCAAAGCGCGCCAGCTTTGCTCAGGCACCGTTCACTGCACTCCAAGTGCAAGCAAAGACTGTTGCAGGCTGCACAGCACCAGCAAACTCGAATACATGCTCGATAACGCTGGCTTGGCAACACGCGTTTGTGGATAGCAGTTATTCGGTAGTATGCACTGCTGCGGGCTTAGCCAATCAGCAGTCAATCCCGGGTATGAATGACTTCAGTCCCGTACCTTTTATACTCACCATTCCGCCTCAGATGTTCACGACAACGCAATCGACACTTGTTGTTACGTTTGAAGAAGCTCCAGGAAGTCAGCAGATTGCGTATCCCGCTACACTGCCCGCTGTTCATTGCATTGCTGTTCATGAATAACGCTTGAAAACGCCAAGCCCTAAACAACAGGGGCTTGGCGTTTTCACCAATTTAAATCAGCTCTGTATAGAACAGACCTCGCGGTTTTATGTCCTCCATAGGAACGCCGATGGAGATTGCTAAAACAACTAGTAGTACGAATCCCTTGAGAAGGCCAGCGGCTGTCATATCGTTCCAGAGAATGAAAGTCTCTGGCCCGAAGATAAAAGCCAGAAGAACAAGTATCCAGGCGATTGCGCCCATTGAACGGCCTTGTTCCCTTGCTGTAAGACCGGCCAGCACAAGCCAACCAAAAGCAACATACAGGTTCTGTAGCGTGTAGTCGAACGAAGCAGGCGGAAGAAATACCGAGGCCGTCACAAGGAATACGACCTGATTCGTACGTGGGAGCCGGATGACCCGGCCAAAAAACAGCAGTAGCGCTATCACTGCAATACATAACGTATATCGCTCGACAAAGCTGCCGTAGTCCGGATGCAAGTTCCGTGTCAAGACCTTAACGATCTCATAGAGCGAATGATCATAGGTCGCAGATGCTGGTCCATAAGATCGAGCATAGTCATTAATCCAACTCGCCATGCCCGTAGCAACGCCATGTAGCGCAGCAAACACATCAGGCAAGATATATCGCAGAGCCGCAACGGTGACCAGAAACATAGTTGCTATGCCAGTTGCAAGTTCCTTCCAGCGTCGTGGTCTTAAGAAGAGAGCAAAGCAGAGACCCGGGTAAAATTTGAAAGCGGCAACTACTCCAAGCAAAACAGCAGCGGCAAACCACCGCTCTTTTCCGTAAGCCCAGATGGCAGCAGCCACCAGTAGCCACGTCACAGATTCAATATTGCCCCGCTGCAGCGAAAAGTAGATAGGCCAGGAAAACAAAGCAGTGAGAAACGTGAAGATAAAAGCGCTTGCGGTATCAACGCCATATCTCCTCATTGTTCTTGCGAGTATCGTTGCCGCAAATCCAGCTCCGAGCACAGCCATAGATATGTAGCCCAAATACCCATTCAGCCAATCGCCACTTGCTCTTCCTATCCAATAAAAGAATTGCAGCGGAAACACGCCAGCGGCCGGGTAATACCAGGGATACCCAGGATGGCTGAAGAATTGCGGCCGATGCAAATAGTACATACGCCCGATATAGTCGTAGTAGTCAAACGCGGGTCCTTCAAAAAAGATCCAGCGAAATCCATCGAAAGAGCGAAGGGGATGAGACGTTAGGAGCGCATACGAAATTGAAGTCAACCATAAACAGACCACAATTAGGAGAAAAGCGCGGAAGACTCCTGGAAGACGCCTACCAGATAACGTGTGTTGATTTTTCTGCACAATCGGATTCTAGCTGCTAGCCAGACGACTTGCTCGGTCTGGCTAAAGAGAATGCCTCTAAAAAGAATGTCCTGATCCCCACCGGGGTTGACACGCATCCGCGTGCTACCCTCACCCATCCGCATGACCTCGCCACCGCCAACCAGCCCGCCTTCCGAGCTCCCGCGCGTCCTCTCCACCGCCCACGCTACCTCGGTTGTCATCGGCATCATCATTGGCTCCGGCATCTTCCTTGTTCCGCGCGAGATGATGGCCGCCACCGGCTCCTCCGCCATGGTCTATGCCGTCTGGATCACCGGCGGCCTGCTCAGCCTCTTCGGCGCCATGACCTACGCCGAGATCGCCTCCGCGCGCCCCCACTATGGCGGCGAGTACGCCTTCCTGCGCGACGCCTACGGCGACACCACCGCCTTCCTTTACATGTGGACCTGGGTCCTCATCACCAAACCCGCCTCCCTCGCCACCGTCGCCTTCGGCTTCGTCCGCGTCCTCGGCACCTTCGCCATCTTCCATTCCTTTGCGCGAACTGCCGTCGGCCGCATCACCTGGGCCCAGCTTCTCGCCATCGCCGTCACCTGGGTCATGACCAGCCTCAACATCGTCTCTACTCTTGAATCAGCCAACATCCAGCTCGCTCTCACCTGGCTCAAAGGCCTGCTCATTCTTGTCATCGCCGGCTTCTGCTTCTTCGCCGCCGGCCACCACGGCGCTATCGCCAATTTCCACACCAGCTTCGCGACCCACAACAGCCCCTTCGCTGGCTTCATGATCGCCCTCACTGCCGCGCTTTGGGCCTACGACGGCTGGTCGGACGTCACCCAGCTCGCCGGCGAGATCCGCAACCCACGCCGCGCTTTCCCCATCGCGCTCATCGGTGGCGTCACCACCGTCGCCGCGCTCTACATGCTCACCAACGCCGCCATCCAGTACATTCTTCCGGCAAACCTGATCGCAACTTCTGATCGTCCCGCCACCGACGCCATGCGCCTCGTCGCCGGCCCCTGGGGAGCCGCTCTCGTGTCTGTAGGCATAGCCGTATCCATCGCCAGCACCTTTATCGGATCGTCTCTTTCCGGCGCCCGCGTCCCCTTCGCCGCCGCCCGCGATGGCCTCTTCTTCCGCCAGCTCGCCCATGTCCATCCCCGCTTTCACACCCCGTCCACCGCCCTCCTTCTTCAGGCCACTCTCAGCACCGCTCTCCTCCTCGCCATCGGCAAGTTCCAAAGCCTCTTCTCGCTCGCCATCTTCGCCGAATGGCTCTTCTACGCCCTCACCGCCAGCACCGTCTTCGTCTTCCGCCGCCGCTCTGCGTATTCGCCACATGGAACGGAGCCGTCATCTCGACCGGAGTCGGCCCCGCAGCGCAGCGAAGGGTCCGGCGCAGCGGAGAGACCCCTGTATTTGCCTCTAACCGCGGAGCAAAGCGACGCGAAGACTCCAATCCCTGTCCCCTTCCGCACCCCCGGCTATCCCGTCGTTCCGATCCTCTTCATCGCCGCCGCCACCCTCCTTCTCGTCTTCTCCTTCCGCGATCAGCCCCGCAACTCGCTTATCGGCTCCGCTGTCATCCTCTTCGGCATCCCCGTGCATCTTCTCCTGCGCCGTCGTACTCACGGCGCTCTTCCTTCTGTCGATGGTTGACGTCCACCCATGTAACCCGATA
>CAXTJC010000102.1:0-8457 GCA_964244225.1 uncultured Acidobacteriaceae bacterium | reverse complement strand
CGTTCTCGGCCCCGTCTACATCGCGGAGCTCGCCCCCGCCAAGTGGCGCGGCCGACTAGTCGGCAGGTTCCAGATCAACATCGTCGTCGGCATCCTGCTCGCCTATCTCTCAAACGCCATCATCGCCCACTTCGCCTTCGGCCTCATCGAGTGGCGCGTGCAGCTCGGCGTCGCCATCATCCCCGCGCTCTTCTTCATGCTGCTTCTGCTCAGCGTCCCCCAGAGCTCCCGCTGGCTCGTCACCCAGAACCGCACCGACGAGGCCCAGCTCATCCTCGCCCGCATGGGCTCGCCTGACTCCCAGGCCGAGGTTGATTCCATGGTCGCCGCCATGCGCGCCGAAGGCGGCGCCGAGCAGCACAGCCTCTTCTCCTCCCGCTACAAACTCCTCATCTTCCTTGCCATCTCCATCGGCCTCTTCAACCAGCTCTCCGGCATCAACGCCGTCCTCTACTACCTCAACGACATCTTCGCGAGCGCCGGCTTCTCCTCCGTCTCGAGCGCCTACCAAGCCGTCATGATCGGCATCGCCAACCTCCTCGCCACCCTGCTCGGCATCTCCATCATCGACAGAATCGGCCGCAAAACCCTCCTCCTCATCGGTGCCGTCGGCACCGGCCTCTCGCTCGCTGGCGTCGCTTATGTCTTCACCATCAACCAGCACCTCAAACTCCTCCTGCCGCTGCTCATCAGCTTCATCGCCTTCTTCGCCTTCTCGCAGGGCGCCGTCATCTGGGTCTACCTCTCGGAGGTCTTCCCCACCAACATCCGCGCCAAAGGCCAGGGCCTCGGCTCCTCCTCCCACTGGATCGCCAACGCCGTCATCGCCAATCTCTTCCCGCTCGTCGCCGTCTACTCGAAGGCACTGCCGTTCTGGTTCTTCGCCGCCATGATGGCCGTCCAGTTCCTCGTCGTCCTCTTCGTCTATCCCGAAACCAAGGGCCAGACGCTCGAAGGCATGAGCCAACACCTTGGGCTGCACTGACACGTAAATCCCTCATCGTCCGCTGCTCTTGCGGCTGATATGGCTTTGAGACAGCCTTCCCTAAAAGACTTTGATCTCCATCGTCATAGGTCATGCAACAAAGCCAGCGCGATCCCGGTCTCGGGGTAGTCCACCGCTCGCAACAGGTATGGAGAACTCGACTTCTAAGCCGCCGGTTGCCTGATTACGGGCAACAATTTTTCCGTTATGCAGGTGAACTGCTTCCGCGGCAATCGTCAATCCCAAACCATTCCCAGAATCGCTTTCATGAGACGTTACTACACGAAAGAACGGCTGAAATATGCTGTCCAAATCCTTTTCCGGAACACCTGGTCCAGCATCGCGCACAGTAATGACAGCCTGCCGCAGCTGGCCTTCTCCCTTTTGGACGAGCTGGACCAGGACAGCCGTATTCTCTGGTGCATAGCGCGTTGCGTTCCGAATAACATTCTCAAGAGCGCTGCGAAGCGCGACAGAATCAGCACGCGGCAACGTAACCTGCGCTTCAAGCCGCAGTACAACCTCCTTATTTAATGGCGCGCTTTCAAAGTTTGCATCCGCTGCCACCTCTTCCAACAACTGGGATAGGTCAACCGGCCGAAGCCGCTCTTCCTGCACGGCTCCTTCAAGCCGGGCCAGAGTCAGCAGCTGTCCCATCAGCACGTCCATCACGACAACTTCGTGATCGATACGGTTTAGGAAGACAACGTCTTCCGGCCGATTGGGGCGCCGCAAGAAGGCGGTAGCTACCGTAAGTCGCGTCAGTGGAGAACGAACTTCGTGAGACACAGAGGCAAGCAGCCGTTTATGGGTTCCGACAAGCGCTTCGATACGCTCGACCATCGTGTTAAAGTCGATCGATAAATCCCTGAGCTCATCATGACGCCGAAAAAGAGCTGAGGGAGCGCGGGCGCTCAGCTTACCCTGTGAGATAAGGCGTGCTGCCTCCTGCAGTTTAAGAATCGGCGCCGTGATGTGGCGAGCCAGCCAGAAACACATCAGCGTAATAACAAGAATGATAAATACTCGATAGAGCACATCTTCTACAGTCGCGTTTCCGAACAGGGCAGTGACCTTGGCCGTATAGAGAAGAAAAATATAAGGACGGCCAAGGGGAGACACATAGCGGAATGCTGCAATCCGCGAGTGAAGAAGTAGAAGTTGCCCAGTTTTCGCGCTGTGCGCCAGCCTGAGACCGTCGTCAGAGATCTCTCGCGAGAGAACATCGTGATAGTAGCCATCCAGAAGATAAAGCTTCCGTTCCCGATTATCGACATAAGAACTCGCAAAACGCTGGAACGCAGCAGCGCCGCCAGTCTCATAGGCTTGTGTCGCCTGTGCCGCAAGGATCGGTGCAACTGTCGCGAACATGTCGGGTTGCTTTATTACTCGCACGCTCTGGAAGCGTGGAATGAAGATCGCAGACATCATCCCGATTACCGTCAACCAGAACCACAGAAATATCTTGAGAAACAGCTTCTTCCCGGTGAGAAGCCGGCTTACTTGCTGACGTAGATCTTGAGGTTGCATAGAACCTTGAGTCTTATTCCTGTCTGGGAGAAGTCTCTGGCCAAACATAGAGATAACCAGAACCTCGGACGCTGCGGATACGATCTGTACCGTTTGTTCTTGGCCCAAGCTTACGCCGTAGATTGCTCACATGAAGATCGATACTGCGATCGAAAGGAGAGAAGTGGCGTTCCAAAACATCCTCCACAAGAGTCTCTCGTGAGAGCACCTTTCCGAGAGCTTTGAGGAAAACAGCGAGCAGGTCAAACTCCGCCGAAGTAAGCCTCACTTCTGTACCATTGCGCTGAACCATACGCGACGCTGGATCTAGCACAATATCCTCACAGAGTATCTGCGAAGGCCTTTCAGCAGATGCGTTCGCCTGCCAGCCGGAGCGCCGAAGGATAGCGCTGATCCTGGCAACAAGCTCTCTTGGATTGAACGGCTTCGGAAGGTAGTCGTCGGCTCCAAGCTCAAGACCAATAATCCTGTCGAGCTCATCGCCCTTAGCCGTCAACATAAGCACTGGTGTCTGGTTGTCTTTCCGAATGGCTCGCAGGACCTCAAAGCCTTTCATATCAGGCAGCATTACATCCAGAATAACCAGGTCCGTCCTGCGCTCGTGCACAGCGCGGATTCCATCCCCACCGGTATGTACAGCTCGAAAGAGGAAACCTTCTCCCTTGAGGTAGTCCGCAACGAGCTGACATAGCTCGCGATCGTCATCCACGACCAGCAAACTAGGAGCCTCTGTGTCTCTCCGGTCCTGCGACGTCGCTATGCTGCTGATCGGCATGTTCACCTGCTTAGCATAATCGCCGCTTCGCTGCTGGAGAACCGAACATACAAATCCTGACAGAATCGACATATTCACTGACTGAACAGCATCCTGCCGCAGCCGATACTCAGTGACAGCCTGGTAACTATACGCAGTTGTGAGCATATTTTTGGTTCAACCCGCAAAGCATACATATCTCGTGCAAACCGATCGATATACAGTGAGAATCGAATGACCTCCAGGACTTCCCCTGTCATACATAGCTGGTCCGATGCACGCTTGGAAATACAGTGCCACGATCTTTGGCCTGTGTCCATAAGAGCAGTTCTGCTGCGAACCTACTTCCTCGGCGGCGTGCTGCTGCTTGCTTTTACGTTGACTATGAGTGTATCTGGCCAACAATCAATCGCAACCTTGGCGCGAGTCGAGGAAGCTCTTCCTGACGCACCGTCGCCCCAAGCCAGCGTGATGGCCAAAGTTCCTGCAAGCGGAGATTCCAGCCTCTCCGGAAGTGTAGTGGATCAGAGTGGCGCTGCTCTGAGCGGAGCCCGGGTTAGATTGACTCTTCTGGATGGCTCACAAGAAAAAATAATAACGTCGGGAACGAAGGGGGAATTTCGTTTCAATGGCCTCTCCGCAGGAGATTACCTTATCGTTGTGGATGCAAAAGGGTTTACATCGTTCAGATCTCCTCCTCTTACGGTCGTAAAGTCTCAGAATTACGATATGGATGCCGTCACCCTGGAGATATTAGGCCTAAATACTACCGTCGAGGTGCGCCCCGTCGAGGAAGTTGCGGCTGAACAGATCAAAGCAGAAGAAAAGCAGCGCGTCCTTGGGATAGTTCCCAACTTCTACATCAGCTTTGTCTCTGACGCTGCCCCCATGACCACAAAGCAGAAGTTTTCCCTTGCTACGAAGGATTTTCTGGACTGGACCACATTTGTTGGCGCGGGTCTCACAGCGGGTGTTCAACAAGCCAACAATTCTTACAAGGGATATGGGCAAGGAGCCGCTGGGTACGGGAAGCGCTATGCCGCATCCTTTGGCGATGAACTTTTCACCAACTACTTCAGTCATGCAATCTATCCATCCCTCTTCCATCAGGATCCCCGCTACTACTACCAGGGATCCGGCACGATCAAATCCCGTGCCCTGCACGCCGCCAGCTTTGCCATCATCACTCGCAATGACAAAGGCAAGAATGTTCCCAACTACTCCTACTTTCTAGCCACAATGACGGCAGGCGCGCTCTCAAATCTGTACTACCCTCATGCAGATCGTGGAGCCAACCTCGTCTTCACAAACGCCGCCATCGGTATCGCGGGTAGAGCAGGTGGAACAATTCTGCGGGAATTTATACTTAAGCACGTAACCACCAACGTCCCAGGTGATGGAAAACCCTAAGCTCCAGGTATCACACTTTTGGGCTGAAGCCTGTAGTCTGATCCGAACCCGCACTGACTATCACCTCAACGCCTCTATGCTCGCAGCGCATAGACGAGCACTCAGCGGTTCAAGAGAACGATCCAGATCATCTCGCAAGCCGCGCGATATGTTGCCGGATCGAAGCCAAGGAATCGAAGCCAAGGAATCGTACACCGCAGCGCGTGTGCATAGTGCTCGAAATTGGAGGCGTCAGGCGCAGTCTCCCACCCCACTGGACACGTCATATAAGCTCAAGTGGACCCATGCGCGCCCGCCCCTTCATCCCTGCCCTTCGCCACGCCCCACTCGCCGCCGCCACTCTCCTGCTTCTGCTCGCCGTTGGCTGCAAACCCAAAAAGCAGGGCGGCAAGCCCGTTACCGCGCCCAACACCGCGAAGTACGCCGACACCATCAACCCCATGATCGCCGCGAAGTCCCTCGGCTTTCTCCGCTGGCCGAACATCGCCGACTTCCAGCCCGCCCTCAGCACCTTCTACAACAACCGCGGGCTCGAACTCGCCTGGAGCCGCGACGGCAGACCCACCCCCCAGGCCACCGCCCTGATCCAGGCCTTCTCCGCCGCCCAAAAAGCCGGCCTCAACGCCGAGGACTACGACAGCTCCCGCTGGCCCGACCGCATCCAGTCCCTCACGACAGGAGACAAAAACGCTGTCGCCCAGTTCGACATCGCCCTTACTCTCTGCACCATGCGCTTCGTCTCCGATCTCCACATGGGCCGCGTCGCCCCGCAGCACTTCAACTTTGAGATCGACGCCCAATCGAAAAAACTCGATCTCCCCCAGTTCCTGAACGACAAGCTCCTCGAAACCTCTGACATCCCCGGCAACCTCTCCGCCGTCGAGCCCGAATCCGACGACTACCGCAAGACCAAGGAAGCCCTCACGCGATATCAGGACCTTGCCCGTCAGCAGGCCGAGCCCGCCGCCCTGCCCGATCCCGGTACCGGCCGCAATCTCGGCATCGGCGATCGCTACAGCGCCCGAGGCCCGCTTGAGCAGCGCCTCGCCCTTGAAGGCGACGGCGACTTCGAGCAGGAGCTCGCCGACAACCCGGAAACCAAATCCGCCCAGCGATCCGGCCCGCTCACCCAGGCCGACTCCGACGCCCTCAAGGCCTACCAGTCCCGTCACGGCATCTCGCCTGACGGCAAGCTCGGCTCCGTCACCGTCCGCAGCCTGAACGTCCCCATGGCCAAGCGCGTTGAGCAGCTCTCGGACGCCCTCGAGCGCTGGCGCTGGCTCCCCGAGCCCTACCTTCACCCGCGCCTGCTAGTCAACCTCCCCGAGTTCCTCCTGCGCGGCTACACCCCCGATCATGAACTCGACTTCACCATGCGAACAGTCGTCGGCGCTGCCAAGGACAACCACGACACACCCGTCTTCGCCCACATGATGAAGTACCTCATCTTCCGTCCCTTCTGGAACGTCCCCGTCTCCATCATCAAGAAAGAACTCGTCCCGCACATAGCCGCCAACCCCGGCTACCTCGAACAGAAGAACTACGAGGTCATCGGCCACTCCGGCAAGCCCATCACCACCTACACCGCCTCCTCCATCGAGCATGGCGGCTACCTCATCCGCGAAAGACCCGGCCCCGGCAACTCCCTCGGCCTGGTCAAATTCATGTTCCCCAACCAGTACGACATCTACCTGCACTCCACGCCCGCCGTCGGCCTCTTCAGCCGCCAGCGCCGCGACTTCAGCCACGGCTGCGTCCGCGTCCAGCACCCCGACCAGCTCGCCGTCTGGGTCCTCGACGGCCAGAAAGATAAAGGCGAAGACTGGGATCTCGACCACGTCAACGCCGCCATGAACTCGGGCGACGACAACAAGCAGGTCTCGCTCAAGACCCAGCTCCCTATCGTCATCTTTTATCTGACCGCCCACATCGATCAAGATGGTAAGGTCGACTTCTTCGACGACATCTACGGCTACGACAAAGACCTCGACGAAACCCTCAAAAAAGGTCCGCCCTACCCCACCAAACCCAACCCCATCACCCCCAAAACCGAGCCCGGCGACACCGTCTAAAGCAGTGTTCCCCTTGGTATAGAGGTGTCATCTCGACCGGAGCGAGACAGCCTTTCATCTCGCGAAGTGGAGAGACCTGCAGCTTACTCGTACCGGCTACACACCTTCAGCAACTCTGCTCTAATCTGCTCTGTTTATCATTCTGGGCGCAGGTTTTAGTTGTCGTTCTGAGCGTAGGTTTTGTTGTCATTCTAGCGCAGGTTTTGTTGTCATTCTGGGCGCAGGTTTTGTTGTCATTCTGGGCGCAGGTTTTGTTGTCATTCTGAGCGCAGGTTTTATTTGTCATTCTGAGCGCTTTTTTTGTTTGTCATTCTGAGCGCAGCAAAGAATCCCCGCATTCGCCCTTACGGCGGAGCGAAGCGACGTACATCCCTCTTGTTGTCATTCCGACCGAAGCGAAGCGAAGTGGAGGAACCTGCTTCTCTACCCGGAACCCCAGAGCCTCCGGGAACAAAGGGCCCGATCCCCAACTTATCTTTGTCATCCTTCGCCGCAGGCGAAGAACCTGCTCTTTCCGGTTAATTGCTCACCCAAACGCAGAAGAGCCCCGCACAAAGCGGGGCTCTTTCCTCAAACCAAAGAACTAGGCCACAGCGATCGGATCCACAGAAACAAACCGCCCAATCTGCCCGCGATCCTGGAACCGCACCACACCGCTCACCTTGGCAAACAGGGTATCGTCCTTACCGCGGCCAACATTCAAACCAGGCTTCAGCGGAGTCCCACGCTGCCGCACCAGAATCGATCCACCCGTCACCGTCTCGCCGCCAAACCGCTTCACACCCAGCCGCTGCGCATTGGAGTCGCGACCGTTTTTAGAAGATCCAAGCCCTTTTTTATGTGCCATCTGTCCGCCTTTTCGCGCCGCCCTCAGGCATCCCGCGCTCAATCAAAATCGTATTCCAAGCCAAAAGCCTAAGGCTGCTTCTGCTCTTCCTTGAAGCTCTTGCCGTTCACCAGAATTTCGTTGATCTTTATCTCAACGAAGTTCTGCCGATGACCCTGCATCTTCTTATATTGCTTCTTGCGCTTCAGCTTGAACACCAGAAGCTTCTCGCCGCGTCCTTCACCGACCACAGACGCGAGCACCTTCGCTCCGCCCAGTTCCTGCTCAAACTTGCCCGCTTCACCGCTCACGGCCAGCACATCGGCAAACTCGAGCGAGCCATTCTCATGCGCCGTCGTCTCAATCTTCAACGTATCGCCCGGCGTTACCCGGTACTGCTTGCCACCTGTGCGAATCACTGCGTACATAAGCTTCAAAACCTCGCGCGACGCGCTCAAAGCGCCGACCGCTCTCTTGATACATGTCCTGTGTGGGCGCTTCCGCCAACCAATCCCGCTCGCAGCCTCAACCGCGCCTCACGGAACTATCAGCCCCGGCTCGTCAGTACGAAGCTCAGCGCCAAACTAGAAAAGTGTATCGTCTATAACCGACAGGGTCAATCCTCGCCATCGTACCGCTGTCGTCTTTCACCTACAATCGCAGCTCAGGAGATCCACTTCAGCACCCGAATCACCCCCATCGCCGCCGGCCGCGAGTGCGCGGACACCTCCACGCCGCCCCCACCCTTGCGCCGCGTCTGAATCTCCCGCTTCCGCTCCGCATAGTACCGGTACGCCTTCACCATCATCTCCTCGTTCGTCACCGTCGGCCGCCATCCCAGCCGCTGCTTGATTCGCGACGTGTCAAACACAAAATCCTC
>CAXTJC010000101.1:0-8500 GCA_964244225.1 uncultured Acidobacteriaceae bacterium | reverse complement strand
AGCACCTTTCTCGACGGCCACATCGCCAATAAGGGGACGCAGACCGTCTCCGCGATTACGGTCCAGGTGTTCTTCAAGAACGACGAAGCCATGCCGCCGCACCTCGAGACCCTGCCGGTCGCTCTGATCCGTACTCGCCAGCCTTATGTGGATACGCAGCCGATCTCAGCCGATCCGCTCAAGCCAGGCGACGACCGCGAGTTCCGTCTTATCTTTGAAGCGATCGCGGACAACTGGAACACGCAGCTTCCAGAGCTCCACGTCATCCGCGTCACAACGCGCTAAGCGCCCGGCACTCAAACCCACCTCCTCTGTAAACCGCATCCCGGCCTACAAAGCTTGTCATTTTGAACGCAGTGAAGAACCCCGAATTAGCTTCGGGTTACAATCCATGAGCGGGAGTAACGAACCCTTCCTGTTACGCCGAACGTACAGGTTCAACCCCTGCCAAATCTTCCTCGCCAGCCGAAAAAAGTGCGCACCTTCTTCTCTTCCGCCCTAAATCGACCGTCGCCCGGAAAGAGTCTATCTCTATTGCCGTGAGGCATTTACTCCTGAAAGACAGTTTGGCTCTTCATGTGCTCTATCTCCGGGCGGAAGAGCATACGACTCGTGTTCTTTCCGCCTCCTGTCGATGGTGACAGCCAGCAAGCCAGAGTCGAAAGAGAACTTCTCAGGAGTTGCACCATCATGATGAAGTCAAAAAATGCACTTGCACTTTCAGCGATCGTTCTTGGCGGCGCCCTTTCTATTCCTGCACTGGCTCAAACCACCTCCCAGACACAGACTGCTCCCGCCATGGATCCAGCAGCTTCAACAGCCGCCTCCACACCGCAGCAGAGCGCGACCGATAGCAGTACCTATGCGACCGGTAAGCCGCTTGAGCAGCAATCAAAGGAAGGCTTTTGGGGCCATATGAACCCGCTTGCCCGCAAGAAGTGGGTAAAGCGCCAAATGGATCCGATCCGTGACCGCACTAACGAGCTAGATCAACTTCAATCCAAGAACCGTAACGACATCCGCGATGTAGACTCTCGTGCCACCGCTGGGATCAGCAAGGCAAATGCCTCTGCAAGCCTGGCCGACCAGCACGCGCAGGATGCGGCGAACCGGGCCAACTCGGCAAGTGGCGTTGCAACTGATGCGAGCAATCGGACGACGACCCTCAACGGCACGGTACAGAACCTCGACCAATACCAGCAGGTCAGCGCCGTCACAGTCCCGTTTGCAACCGGCCACATCACACTCGGCACAACGGCTAAGTCGGACCTTGACGACGTCGCAACCAAGCTTGCGGCCGAGAAGGGCTACATCATTGAGGTGCAGGGCTACAGCCGCTCCGGCGTTAAAGCCTCGCAGGATATGGCGGACGCTGTCGTTCGCTACCTCGTAACCGAGCACCAGGTGCCGATCTTCCGTATCTACAAGAGCGGTCTCGGCAAGCAGACTGCCACTGCGGCAACCGCCACCGATCCGGATGCGAAGCCGATTCGCAACGGCGTGCGCGTCACCCTGCTGCACAACAGCCTGGCCAGCATGGGCGGCGGCACCACTGCCTCGAACAGCGCACCCACAGCAACCGGCACCAGCAACCCGCCGGCGAACCAGTAACCAGCTCTCCCCTCAGGGCGCGCGAGACCACCCGCCGCCCGCAAGTTTGCCGGGACCGCGCCTTAGAGCAGGCCCGACAATACACTCTCCTAACCAGAGAGAACCAAGGCAGATTGGCCCCTCATGCGAGGGGCCGCTTTTTTTAATCGTCCGCGTGGCTCTACAGGATCCTTCCCAAGAAAGCCGTCATCTCGACCGAACATCCGGGGTCCCCTGCGAGCGTTTCTGCTCGTTGGGGTGGATCGCGAGCGGAGAGATCCCCGTATTTTGCCATAAGTAGCCAACCAAAATCCCAGAGACAATAGCCACCCCCTTACCTCCTCAGCCATGTATGCTATGGCGAAGAGAACGCGAATGCTGACAGCCCTCCTCCTTCTTACCGCCATCACCCTCCTTGCCGTCCTCGCACTCATCTTCCGCAGACCCGCTGTCTCGCAACCACCGCAAGACCCCCGCCTCCTCGCCCTGGCCGATACCATCCCCACCCATCTTGCGCGTCTTGAAGCCACGACCTCCACACGCTTCGACATGTTCCAGACCGAGCTCGCCGCCACCCGCCGCGACGCCGCCGCCGACGCTCAGACCCACCGCGACGCCATCAACCAGTCCGCCCTGCACCTCCGCGACGAGGTCACCCGCATCCTCACGCACCTGGGCGGGACGTTGACCACGCACCTCGCCGACCATCGCGACCACTCCGCCTCCACCCTCGGTGCGCACCGGAGCGACAGCGCTCAAGCCGCCGAGACGCTCCGCTACGCCGTCAAGCAGGATCTCGACGCCATCTCTCATCGCCTGACCCAGTTCATCGATGTGAACGGCCGCCACCAGGCCGACGCCCGCGAGTCCCTTCACACCCGCCTCACCGAGCTCGGCACAGCCCAGGCCGCCCATCAGGAAACCCTTCGCTTCACCGTCGAGCAGCGACTCGACGCCCTCAACTCCACCAACGCCGCCAAGCTCGAAGAGATGCGCGCCACCGTGGATGAAAAGCTTCACGCCACCTTGCATACCCGCCTCACCGAGTCCTTCGGCCAGGTCACCGACCAGCTCTCCAAAGTCCACTCCGGCCTCGGAGAGATGTCCAAGCTGTCGGAAGGCGTCGATGGCCTCTCCCGCATCTTCACTAACGTGAAGTCCCGCGGCGGCTTCGCCGAGGTCCAGCTCGGCATGCTGCTGGAGCAGATGCTCGCGCCCTCACAGTTCGTCCGCAACGCCCGCATCAAACGCAACACCAATGAGGTCGTCGAGTTCGCCGTCCACTTTCCCGGTCCCTCCGGCGATACGACGCTGCTCCCCATCGACGCCAAGTTCCCCCGCGAGGACTTCGAGCGCCTCGAATCCGCCTACGAGACCGGCTCCCCCACCGAGATCGCCGCCGCCGGCCGCGCGTTTGAGGCCGCCATCCGCACCGAAGGCAGGCGCATCTGCGACAAGTACATCGAGCAGCCCGCCACCACACCGTTTGCCATCATGTTCCTCCCCACCGAGGGCCTCTACGCCGAGGTCATGCGCCGCGAAGGTCTCCAGGCCGAGCTCCAGTCCAGGTGCCACGTCACCATCGCCAGCCCCTCCACCCTCTCCGCCCTGCTCTCCTCTTTTCAGATGGGCTTCGCCATGCTCGCCATCCAGCAGAAGGGCGGCGAGGTCTGGAAAGTCCTCAACAAGACAAAAGCCGAGTTCTCGAACTTCGAGACCCTCATGGGCTCCATGGAAAAGCAGGTTGGCACCGTCCAGAACACCATCCAGAAGCTCGGCATCCGCACCCGCGCCATCAATCGCACATTGCGCGACGTTGGCGAAGTGGACGCCCTCACCGCCGGCCCTTCGCTCCAACTTGAAGACGGCCCAGGCAATGTCCTGCCTCTCCTCGCTGCCGAGGCCGACGACTGAGCACCCAGCGCCCACCTGTAGGGAAGCCGCCTTACTCCACGGCCTCTTCTTTAAGCAGGGCGCGAGCGCCTTCGAGATTGAGGGTGACTCCGTCGACGACAAAGACCCAGTCGCCGGCATTCTCAGAGACGGCTTCAACGTGCTCGACAGTGTGACCCTTGGCGCGGAGTTGCTGGGTGATGAGACCGGTATCGACCATGCACGTTAATGTACAGGAGACAGAAAGACGAAAGCAGATCCCTTCGCGATCGCAGGCAAGAGAGATCAAGACACCTAAGGGCGAGCCAATTGAGGGTGTTTCTACTTCGCCGGAAGCAGGCCGAAGACGGCGACGCTGTTGGGGGTGCCGACGAACACCTGCCCGTTGACGATCATGGGTGTGATGAACTTATTGCCGTTGCCAAAGGCGTCGCGATGGCCGGCGGCCTGGTTGCTGTTGTAGAGCTCGTGGCCGAGGTTGGCGGCGTCATAGGCATGGAGAACGGCGGGCGCGCTGTCAGCGCTTTCAAGAGCCCAGACGATACCGTTCTGGACGCCGTTCGCCGAGACCGCGGGCGTGGCGCCGGGATAGGGAAAGCTGTTTGCAGACTGGCTGGTAGGGGCTGTCGAGAGCTTCGCGCCGGTGATGGTGTAAGCGCGGAGCACATCGTTCTGCCCACCATAAAAGACGGTGTTATTGAAGTAAGCCGGGCCGGACCAGGCGCCACTGGAGAGGGCGTTGGGGATCTCCTGGTAGAGATTGCTGTTGCCGGCCGCGTTGAACTTGCCGAGGTTGTCGCGATCGGCAACGTAGATGTTATGGTCTTTGCCCGCGCCGACCAGCAGGTGGCGCGTGGCGCCGGAGGCATCGGTCAGGTCGGGCAGGAGCATGGCGCCGCCGGAGCCGAGATCGGCGTCGTTATTCGATTCGGCGGTGGTGTTGGAGGGCTCCCAGAAGTCGGCCACTGCGAGGCCGGAGGTGGTGGAGAGCTTGAGGATGGCGTTGCCGAAATCGTTCTGGCTGGGGAATCCGGCCGGGGTAAAGCCAGGGTCAAGAGTGCCGTTGGCGTCGAGCAGGTAGAGAGCGCCGGCCGAGTCGGCGGCTAGGCCGTAGCCGCTCATCCAGATCGAGCCTTCACTGCCGTTCGGGGTCAGGTTGAGGACCGAGGTCTGCGCGAGCGAGCTCTCGTTATAGCCGATGACCCAGCCGGTGTAGGGCTGGATGTCGCAGTGGCTCGTCCAGGCGGTGTAGATCGTGCCTTTGACGAGGGTGAGGCCGACCCGCTCGGCGTACTGTGCAGGGTCAAAGACGACCTTGCCGTTGGAGCTGTTTTCGCCTGTGCCGGGGTAGGTGGCGGCAATCTCGGCCGGGCTGCCGGCGAGCTCCGCGCCGGTAAGCAGATCGAGCGCGTGCAGGCGCTGGTGGTAGTGGCCCGTGGCGTCCTTGCTCATGCCGACGACGACGATGGCGCCATGCGTGCCTGCCGTGCGGTCGATGACCGGCGTGGCGGTGATGCCGATCTCGGGTGTGATCTGGTCGCAGCCGTGCGGGTCGGATGTGGTCTCGCCCGCAGCCAGGACGGAGGTCTTCCAGAGCTGCGCGCCGGTAGAGGGGTTCAAGGCGTAGACGCTATCGTGCTCGGTGACCACGAAGAGCGCATTGACGGCTCCGGAGGCAAGCGGCAGGTTGGCGACGAACAGGGGCTGGGCGTCGACCTTGCCGTCAACCGGGTAGTTGCCGAGCAGGCCGAAGGCGGCGCTGTTGACGTTGGCGAGCGTAAGCGTTGTCTCCTGCGCGTTCAGGCCCTGGCGGGTGTTGTCGTAGTGGTAGGTAGAGACGTCCGGAATAGTAACGGCGGGGGGCGTCGTCGGGGTAGGAGTCGTTGTGACGGGCGAGCTCGGCACTGCGGGGGTGTTTGAGGTCGTAGTCGAGGAGCTGCAGCCGGCGAGCCAGAAGGGCAGCACGGCCGTGGAGGCGAGAAGGATCGGAAGGAGTTTGGCAGGATGCATCGGGGGAGGGCTCCTGAGAACGGGACGCAGCATATGGCAGCTGCTGGCGAGATACTATTTGCCCGCACGATGAATATGCAAGTAGTTGCGGACTGGCGTTTGCCGGGCAAGCGGAACGGCGGGTCTCCCTGTAAGACCGAAAACTGTCTTGCTTCGGTTGAGAGGACAGACGTATACCGCTACGGGAAGCAGGTCTATAAGGCGGGGGTCGGATCGGGGAGAGGCTGGTAGTAGCGGCCGGCGGGGTCCGCGCAGCCGCGGCAGATGGGCCGGGCGAGATCGTCCGGGGTAAGGGTGAAGCGGTCGAAGTTGATGCCCTCCCCGCAGACCGAGCAGGTGACGCGTGCGCCGCGGAAGCCGGGGAACTCACTCGGCGGAAGGTGGACAGAGACCCACTGGGCCCTAAAGAGGTCAGCGTCAGGCAAATCGCGGTAGGCGCGCATCTGCTGCTGGTTCTTATCGGCGAAGGGGGTGCCGTCGGCGTTGGTAGGGAAGAGCTCGCGCGCGCGGTCCTTCGAGGACTCGAGGGCGACGAGGCGGAGGGCTCGGAAATGATCGGGCTGGCCGTCGATTTCGGCCGGTGCGATGGGGCGGGCGAGATCGAGGAAGGTCGCGGCCATCTTGCCCCAGTCGCGGAGCTTGAGGGCACGCTTGCCGACGCGGCAGCCGGTCACGACGGCGATGGCATCGGTGGCGCAGCGGTCGATCTCCACGAAGGTGACGAGGCGTTTGCGGTCCGGGCTCTGCTTCGAGCGCGGGTCGTGGATATCGAGCAGGCGGCAGGCAAGTACTGCCATGCGGGCGCCGAGAATCTGGCCGGCGCAGAGGTGGCCGTGGGCGAGCTCGGCGTCGTGGAGGAGGGTGTCGAGCTCAGCGGTGGGCATGGGGTGATGGTACGCCGCGGGAGTGGGCTGTTACGGATATCAGCTGGTGCGTGTGACCACGCGGCGGATCTTCTGGTCGGTATTGAACTGGCTGAGCGCATAGACGGCCCAGATGGTCGCGGGAATCCAGCCGAGCAGGGTGAGCTGGAGCACGAGGCAGATAACTCCTGCGATGGGCCTGCCGATCGTGAAGAAGGTAAGCCAGGGCAGCAGGAAGGCGATGAGCAAGCGCATGGGGATCTACTCTCCTGCAGCTTTGACGAGGTTGAGGTCCGATGGGTCGCAGGATTCTGTGACGACGCAGCGAGATTTCGCGACGAGGGCGCGGGTGACGCCGCAGCGCGGGCAGGCGCGGCCTTTGCGATGGAGGATCTTCGACACCAGAAACACCTTGCCGCAGGCGTAGCAGGTGACGGCGGCGTTGTCGCCGTACCAGTCTTCGGTGAGGGCGAGATCGTTCTTATCGAGTTCGCGCACAGGGGTCTCCGAAGGTGAGTGTAGCGGAGCTTACTCCTCCTCATTATCGCCCTCTTCGACCAGCGAGGTGGTGCCTACGACATCGAAGGTAACGGGGTCTCCCGCGGTGGGTTGCAGGGTAGCGCGCATGGGCAAGCGCTGCCACTTGGCGGGTGTGCAGACGGGGCCGGCGTGTTTAGGCTGCGGCCAGCGTCCTATGGCGCGTTCGGCAACGGCTTTGCGGCCGCCCGCCTGCGCGATAACGGCAACCAGGCTGCCGACCCCCTCAGACTTGCTGGCTCGGCTGGTGGCGGGGAGCGTTCCGCAGTAGGCGGCGTAGTCGCGGAACCAGATTGCATCCGAGACCGCGGAGTCGAAGGCGGGCAGGTGCAGGGCGGTGATGTGGCCGGTAGTGCGATCGACGACGATCCAGGAGGCGGGCTGCCAGACCCAGCGCTCGCCAGGATCGTTGGGTAGGGCGTCGTTGATGTGAAGCGCGCGGCGTATGGCAAAGGAGCGGTCGGAGATGTTGTGGAGCTCGCCGACGGTCCACTCCTTCTGTTTGCTGTCGACGAAGAGCGGGCGAATCTTAAGGGTGGTGCTGTCTTCGTCCTTTGAATCGGGCGTGCTGAAGGCCGGGGTGTAGGGCACTTTATGGACAGGGCCGAGCGTGACGGTGTGGACTTTTGGTGGTTTGGGTGCAGCGGCAAGGGCCGGGCAGGAGAGAGCGGCGAGAAGGATACAGTGAAGCGGGCGCATGGGGCCTCGGGGCGCGGAAGTGAGTTCGACCTTGAGGGTAGTGGGAGTAGGGCCGTGGCGGGATACGACTTTGGCGGCAGCGGGGTGGCGTTGGGAGTCGACCGTTCTCCGATGACCGTTCTCCGTTGCGAACAACAGTCAACAAACAACGGAGAACGAACAACGATCCGGGGCCAGGAAAATCCTGCCGGCCTCTGGGCGGAACTTTCCAGGCTGAGTGAAAGGATTGCGGGTCGAACGGTAGCCCGCCTCGATTCCTCCTCAGATATCTCTTGACGGGCATGGCGCAATCCCCCACCGGTAGTATGGTGGAAGGAATGAGTGTGGCCTGTGAGATCCGCGCGCAGGGCCGCGACGAGAGCGGAACCATTTCGAAGCAGACAGGAAAGGATTACAAGAGCTATGTGGAAACCGAATCAGCCCGGCAGCGGAACTCCGACGACGCCTTCAACACCGGAGCCAGTGCGCCCCGCGGCGTCGCCGAGCACGTTTGAAGCGAATGCAGCACGACCGGCCACGCCAGCACCAACTGGCACTACAGCGGCGGGAGCAGGGGCAGCAGCGACCGGCGAGCAGGCGACGATCGGCAAAAGCCTGATCGTGAAGGGCGAACTGACCGGCTCGGAGTCGCTCTACATCGACGGCAAGGTCGAAGGCGCGATCAACCTGCCCGGCAACCGTGTAACCGTCGGCCGCAACGGCCAGGTGGCGGCCAACATCTCCGCCCGCGAGATCGTCGTGCTGGGCAAGGTGCGCGGCAATTGCCAGGCTTCGGATCGGGTGGACATCCGCTCGGAAGGCTCGCTGACCGGCGACGTCATCGCCGCGCGCATCTCCATCGAAGACGGCGCCTTCTTCAAGGGCGGCATCGACATCCGCAAGCCCGGCGCCGAGGCCAAGGGCGCACC
>CAXTJC010000100.1:6308-8572 GCA_964244225.1 uncultured Acidobacteriaceae bacterium | reverse complement strand
GCTGGTGAAGCAGGAGATGGAGCATGTGGCGGAGTTTTCGGTGCCGATTGTGGCGGACGTGGGGGTAGGGGAGAACTGGCGGGATATTAAGTGATTGGTTGAGTAGATGGAAGTGGGGATCGAGCATGGGTGATGTGTATGTGGTTAAAGAGGACGGTAAGACAGAAGCGTTCACGAGAGTTCACTGTGCGAATGAGGACAAGGACCTGCAGAGGGTGCTTGAGTTCAACCTTGATCTTCTGCCGAAGGCGCAGCTCGGGATGAAGCACTCCGCCGGCTGGCTATTAATCAAGCGAGAGATGCCGGTGCCCAGTCCTGAAACCGGCGAGAATACGTGGTTCCTGGATTTCTTAGTGGCTGATGATATGGCGGTGCCGACGCTCGTGGAATGTAAGCGTTTTTCCAACACGCAAGCGCGGCGAGAGATTGTTGGTCAGCTCTTTGAGTATGCGGCAAATGGAAGAAGTTACTGGACGAAAGAAGAGCTGCTTAAAAATGCACAAACGAGTGCGGGCGGGGAAGAAGCGCTGCGGGCGAAGATCGAGCAGATTTCTTCTATGTCGCTAGAAGAATATTTCGAGAAGCTTACTGCGAATCTTAAATCGAGCGCCATCCGATTGATTTTCTTTCTTGAGAATACTGCGAAGGAGCTTCGCAGCGTGGTTGAGTTCCTGAGTGAGCAGTTTACAGATCTTGAGATATTTTTAGTTGAGGCACGTCAATACGAGCGTGACGGTTTGAGAATTGTCGTGCCGTGGGTATTTGGTTATACCGAAGAAGCGCGGGTTGCGCGACAGGAAGAGAGAGCCGCGGCTAAGAGCGTCTTGTCGGGAGCGCATGGTGAAGAGGCTTTTTGGAAAGCTATTGATGCGACTTCTTTAAGTCCGGAGCAGAAAGATCGCTTGCGTCATTTTGTCGTTCTCGCAGAGAAGACACCAGGTTGTGAGATCTTGTGGAGGCAAGGGCCGAGATTCATCTTGTCGGAGCTGGGGAGCGATCGCTATCTCTTCGCACTGCGTCGCAATGGAGTATTGGAGTGGAACTTTACACTTTTCCAATCGCAGATTAACGATGGGATTGGGAGCGTGGATTACCAGGATGTGTTGGACAGTATCAACCAGTTAGTCGGTACAATGTATAAGTCAGATTCATCGACCAAGTATCCCCAACTTGCACCAGCGATTTGGCTGCCAAGGATTGAAGGCCTGCAAAGATTGATAGAGCGCTACAGTTGAAAGTATTTGCTGAGTCCTGATAGTGACTGCAGTGGCCCGGGACCGCTGGTAGACTGAAGATTCGAGTTTGCGGGCGTAGGTTTGCAGCCGGCATAGACGAGATTTGGAGAGCGTGTGGATCAGCGGACGAAGGCGATGTTGAAGCAGGATGAGTATGTGACGGTGGGGACCCATGGGTTGGAGTGGGCGGGGCAGAACCGGCGGTCGGTGATTGTGTCGGCGGCGATCTTGCTGGCGGTGATTGTGGTGGCGGTGCTGTCGATCGTGTTGTATCAGAACCGGTCGGAGAAGGCTTCGGAGGCGTTTGGCGCGGCGATGCAGACCTACCAGACGCCGCTGGCGGCTCCGGGGCAGCAGGTGCCGCCGGGGGTGAAGACGTTTGCGTCGGTGACGGAGCGGGCGAAGGCTTCGAGCGACCAGTTTATGCAGGTCGCGAAGCAGTACAGCAGCACGCCGGATGGCAAGAACGCTCGCTACTTTGCCGGGCTGACGTATATCGAGGCGGGGCAGAACGCGACGGCCGAGGAGACGCTGAAGAAGGTGGCGGGCGGATGGAACCACGATCTCGCCGACCTGGCGCGGCTGGCGCTGGCACAGATGTATCGGCAGACGGCGCGTGATGCGCAGGCGATTGAGCTCTACAACGCGATTGCGGCGAAGCCCTCAACGGCGGTGCCGGCAGGCGTGGCGAAGCTGCAGCTGGCGGACCTTTACATGGGCGAGAACAAGCCGGAGGAGGCGCGGAAGATCTATGCCGAGCTGAAGGATAAGGACGGCAAGAGCGCGGCGGGAGTTATTGCGGCGCAGAAGCTGAATCCTGGGGCGGCGCAGCCACAGCAGATGTAGTCTCTCCCCCGGGTACGGACAGAGCCGCGGCCTGTATGGGCTGCGGCTCTTTTTTCTTTTGTGGCGATCATTCTCGTGAGGGTTTGGTGGGAGAAGCAGATCCCTACGGGACGACAAGCAAACGGCAAGAACAAGAAAGGCAAGAAGGCAAGACAGGAAGGCAAGGCAGCAAAAGGCAAGGCA
>CAXTJC010000100.1:0-6208 GCA_964244225.1 uncultured Acidobacteriaceae bacterium | reverse complement strand
AAGACAGGATCAGCGGAACGGGGGACAAAGGTGCTGCAGAGGTTGGGCTTTGCGGCAGGTGATGCGGGGGAACTGGCCTTTGTCCAGAGACCAGAGAGGAAGCGGCTGTGAAGCGGATCAACCCTCACGAAGGTAGCGGTTGGGAACGTTCGTCAAACTCGGGATTTGTCTGCCGAGTACCAGCAGAAGTGTGCGGATGTTGGCATAGATGTTTTGTTCCGAACGCTGAAATTGCCGCAAGAGGCCGAGCTGCGCATACGAGATGGGCGTGACATCGAAGCACTTGGTCTCCCATTCGCAGCCCTGGCCCCAGGTGATGCCGCGGAGGAAGAGATCGGCCTGGGCGCCTGCCTCGAGCAGGAGCCGCATAACGGGCTCGGACCGGTTTTCGTTCGAGTTGACGGTGTGGAAGAGCGGCGTCTGGCCACCGAAGCCGAAGGAATCGATGGCCGCCCGCGCATCGACCTCCGCGCCGAGATCGAGGAGGGTGCGCGCGACCTGCAGATGACCATACTCGGCCGCTACGTGGAGGAGCGATGCACCGGACAGCGGCGTAAACGCACAGAACAGGGTCGTTCGGTGCTGCAGCAGACCAGGGTCGGTGCGGACCGCAGCGGCAAGGGCGACGGGATCATTCAGCAGGACTGGAGCAAGTCTGGGATCGTCGAGGACCGCACCACGATCCAGGAGCAGACGCAGGCAGTCGGCAAAGCGATCGGAGCGGAGATACATCGCGATCAAGGCATTGACGGGAGTCTGGCCGTTTATCTCTGCGTGAACGTCGAAGCCATTGTTCAATACCGCTTGGATGCGATCGACCGAGTGAAGTTCAAAGGCGACCAGCAACTCTTTGTTTGCAGCGCTCATGGCTTCTCCGGACTCATGGCAGAGAGCATACAGGCATCGGTAGAGGGAGAGCGGGGTCGAGGGTGATGCGGAGGCGGCCGGTTTCGCGACGGAGCCGCAGGTGGCGATAGCGGATGAGGTAGTCGATACCGACGAGGGCTGCTGTGAAGCCGGCGGCGGCGGCTACGGCGAGGGACCAGCGCGGGCCGAAGCGGTCCGCGACCCAGCCGACGATGGGAGCGCCGAGGGGGGTTCCGCCGACGGCTATGGCGAGCAGGATGGCCATGACGCGGCCGCGCATGACGGGGTCCGTGGCGAGCTGGACGGTGCTGGTGGCGGTGGTGGTGCAGGTCTGGGCGGCGATGCCGATCAGGACCAGGGTGATGCCGAAGAGCCAGAAGGTGGGCATGACGGCTGCGAGCATGCAGCCGACTCCGAAGACGGCCGATCCGATGAGCAGAAGGCTGAGGCGGGGTTTCGCGCGGCGTGCGGCGAGCAGGGCGCCGGCGACGGAGCCGATGGCCATGGTGGACGTAAGGAGGCCGAACTGGCTGGCGCCGGCGTGGAAGACGGTGACGGACATGGTGGAGATGAAGATGGGAAAGTTGAGGCCGAAGGTGCCGAAGAGAAAGAGCATGAGCAGGATGGCTTTGAGGTCGGGCCGGCGCCAGACGTAGCGGAAGCCTTCGGCGAGGCTGCCGGGGGTGCGGACGGCGCGGCTAGAGTGATGGAGCTGGTCGACGCGAAGCAGGCAAAGCGAGAGGAGGACGGCGGCGAAGGAGAGGGCGTTGAGGACGAAGACCCAGCCGCTGCCGATGGCGGCGATGAGGACGCCTGCGACGGCCGGGCCGATCATGCGGGCGGCGTTGAAGGAGGTGGAGTTGAGGGCGACGGCGTTCGAGAGGTCGGTTTCGCCAACGAGCTCGGAGACGAAGGTCTGGCGCGCTGGCGAATCGAAGGCGGAGACACAGCCGAGCAGGAAGGCGAAGACGTAGACGTGCCAGAGATGGACGACGCCGGCGAGGGTGAGGATGCCGAGGCCGAGGGCGAGCGCGCCCATGGCGGCCTGGGTGGCGATGAGGAGCTTGCGGCGATCGAGGTGATCGGCGGCGAAGCCGGTCCAGGGCAGAAGGAGGACCTGGGGGCCGAACTGGAGGGACATAACGATGCCGACGGCGGTGGCGTTGTGGTGGGTGAGCTGGGTGAGGACGATCCAGTCCTGGGCGGTGCGCTGCATCCAGGTGCCGATGTTGGAGATGAAGGCGCCGCCGGCCCAGAGGCGGTAGTTGACGGCGTGCAACGAGCGAAACATGCTGCTGGCGGGGTCACTCATGGGTGTTCGGGGGCGTTGCCGCCGTGAAAGCCGCCGAAGTGGCGAGCCGCTTGAAGGCTCATGAGGAGCATACCGGCCGCGAGGAGGAGGATATGCAGCGTGGATCGCAGGTGGAAGTGCCCAACGCGGCAGAGGAGGAGATAAGCGATCGCGAGGTTGAGATGGGCCCAGAGGACGTTGACGGTGGAGGTCGAGAGTCCCTCGCCTGGCGGGCTGGCGAAGGGCGTCTGAAAGGGCCGACCGATAACGCCGCTAACGAGGTGCGGGACGGCATTGATGAGAAAGGCGCCGCCGAAGAGGTACGAGATGCTGTGAAGCCATTCCATGAGGGCACTCTCCTGAGGTCTGGTGCGTATGCGGGTTGCGGTCGATCGGCGTCCCTTGACGCGACGAACCGAGAGCGAGAGCGGGGATAGTTCGCACGGCTCAGAGCATTTCTCCTGATGCTATGGCGTTGTTCAAGTGCAAGGGAGGCCATTTTCCTTGAGAGAAAATGGCATTGACGTAAGTGGCTTTCTCTACACCTTCAGGAGAAATGGCTCAGAAGGACAAACCAGGTGGGTGCGGGGCTCTGTGGAGTGCGCGGGAAGCACGTGGGCGGGTTCGGTCAGGGGCGTGTGCTTTCGAGCAGGGTGAGGACCTGCCGGGTGGTGCCGCTTTCGCCGAGCCTGGGGAAGACCTGGGTAAGGGTGTAGGTGTGGGCGTCGAGGCTTCGGTCGGTCATGGCGTCGGTGGCGAGGGTGACGTTGAGGCCGAGCTCGTAGGCCTGCATTGCGGTGGTTTCGACACCGCTGCTGGTGGCGACGCCGGCGAGGACGATCTGGGTGACGCCCCGGGCTTTGAGAGTTGCCGCGAGGCCGGTGTTGGTGAAGGCTCCGCGCGAGTGCTTGGTGACGATGTGATCTCCGGGCTGCGGTTGCAGCTCTGGAAGGAGGTCGGACCAGCCGGGTGGAAGCTCCGCAGGAAGGAAGGTGGGACGCTCGGTTCGGCCGAGCGCGCCGGCGGCGGCTACGTTGACGAGGACGACGGGCAGGCCATGACGGCGGAAGGCCTCCGCCAGAGCAGTTGCCTGGGTGACGACGTCGCGAATGGGGTGCGCTGTGGGGATTGCGGCGATGCCTTGCTGGAGATCTATGAGGATGAGGGCGGAGATGGGATCGAGGGTGGTGAGGGCCATGGAGGTCTCCTGTGCGGGGCGGGGCGGGGTGGGAGCGAGAAGTCGTTTCAGCAGATCGACCGCCTGGGCGAGATCGTGCTGTTCGTGCGCGTTGAGGTTGGCCTGGATGGCGCGGAGGAGCCAGTCTTCCCGCGCGGCGCGGCCGGCCTGGATGCGATCGCGGCAGGTTGGTGTGAGCGAGAGGATGATCTGCCGTCCATCGGTGGGGTCGGGATCGCCGCTGATGAGACCGGCGACCTGAAGCGAGGAGACGGTGGCTCCCATGGATTGCGGGCGGACGCCGTCTGCACGGGCGAGGGTGCTGACGGTTGCGGGGCCGTCGCGTTCGAGACGGAGGAGGACGGACTTCTGCGAGGAGGTGAAGTCGCCGACGTGCGCCTGTTCGCGCAAGCGGCGGCTAAGGGCGCCCAGCAGGATACGAAGATCAGCCGCCAGTCCTTGCAGAGACGGAGACGGGGTCGGGGAGTCGTCCATGTCGTGAAGATAACATATTAGAAGGTAGACTGTTTAGTTTTACTTTCTTTTTGCCTGTGGGGCGGTTTGAGGGAGAGCAGATCCCTGCGGGATTGCAAGAAGGGTGACAACAGGCGGAGCGTGACGGGAAGAGGGAGGCGCGACGGTGGGATGAGGGGTGGTGATGAGAGTGCGGCGCAGGGCCGTTTGCTTAGGAAGCTCTGATCAAGTCAGAGAAGTATTTAGCCGATCGAACAAAAAGCAGGTTCCTCGCGGTGCTCGGAATGGAAGAAAGAAAAGCAAGGACTTGTTCAGAGGCTCCCTAGAGTCCCGTCTCTCAAATTCTTGACATAAGTCCATTGGGGAGCACTCTGGCAATTCCAGCAAAAAGCAGGTCCTTCGCTACGCTCAGGATGACAAATTTGTGCTGTGAACTTTAGAGACAGGACACTAGAGGTTGTGGGTTTCGGTGTCGTGGAGGTTCATGGCTGTGGACTGGCTGCTGATGTGTTCGGTGTTGACGGAGACCTTGCCGCCGAGGGCTCCGAAGCGGAGGCTGGAGACTTTGCGCCATTGGTCGGTGGCGCGGGGCTCGGAGATCCAGTGCGGGAGCGGCATGCAGAGATAGTCGGCGAGGGCCTGGGCGCGGGGCTCGTAGAGCTGGCGGATGGCGAGCAGGCGATGGGCGGAGTTGATGTCGGTGCAGAGGCCGATGTCGACGGAGGCGAGGATGTCGCAGAGGCGGGCGAAGGTGGCGTCGGTGAGGCGTGTGGTCTCGACGACGTTGAGCATGGCGAGCTCGTCAATTTCGATCTGGAAGACGTGGCCGAGATCGACGATGGCGTGCCGGGCCATAGCGAAGGTGAGCTGGGCCTGGCGGGAGGCGGGGCCTTCGATGGTGGTGATGAGGAGGGCGCAGACGTCGAGGATGGTGGTGAGGGCGGAGAGCCAGCTCTGGTTGTCGTGCTGGGAGCGGTAGTAGCAGAGGACGGGGTAGGAGATGTGGGACTCGAGGATGTCGGCGGACCAGCGCTCCCACTCGACGAGCAGGGTGATGAGCGCGGCGTGGCCGCCATCGAAGCCATGGCGGCTGAGGAGCTCGGCGGCGGTAGGGGGCGAGCCGGCGCGGGAGTCGAGCAGGGCGACTGAGACCTCGCGGCGGCTGAAGGCGGCGTAGAGGACGGGGACGTAGCTGATGACGAGGGCGACGAGGCCGAGGCCGGTGCCGCTCTCGAAGATCATGAGGAGGCGGGCGATCTGGCGGCGGGGAACGACGTCGCCGGGGCCGAGCGTGGTGAGGGAGGTGCCGCTGACGTAGATATCCGTAAGGAAGCTGAGGCCGGGATGATGGCCGGGAGGGAGGCTGGCGTCCATATAGGGGGTGCCTAGGCCGTAGAGCATGAGGGCGAAGCCGAAGGTGAGCAGACTGGCCCAGAAGAGAAGTAGAAAGATCAGAGAGATAGGGCCGTAGACGCCATAGAACTGCTCGCGAAGCTTATGGCTGCCGATGTGCTCGCCGATGTAGACCCAGGGCTTCCAGGTGAAGATGAAGAAGAAGCGGGTGATGCGGAAGCGGCCGGTGGCGCGGCGGGGGATGACGACGGTCTGCACGGCGTCGAGCGCGACCAGGCCGCAGAAGAGCAGACCGAAAGGAATTGCAAGCCAGTGCATAAAAGTGTCTTTCCCCCGGTCCATTCAGTGTAGCGGCGCGTCTGATAGGCAGGTTGAGCCGGACTGGCCACACATACGACAGACGGTTGGGTATGGCATGAAGGAGCAGAAATATTCTCCGGAAGATCGTAGACACACAGGCGGGGCGAGGGGTATTTCTGTATACCAGAATGCCTGGTCGCAACGCTTTGACGCCAGATGGCGCCGGGATTGGTAGGAAATGCTATGCGTCGAGTCATGATTGTGGACGATGAACCAGTTGTCGCGGACACTTTGCGGCTGATTTTTCAGAAGAACGGATTTGAGGCGCAGAGCGTGTACTCGGCGGACGCGGCGATGGCGTGTGCGGCGTCATTTACGCCGGAGCTGATGCTGTGCGACATCAATATGCCGGAGAAGGATGGGGTGGAGCTGATCTCGGCGATGAACCAGGACCATCCGGCCTGCCGGATTCTGGTGCTGACCGGTGCGTACGCCAGCATGGCGCGGGTGCGGGAGTTTGGCGCGACGCTGAAGCGGACGCTGCCGATTCTGGCCAAGCCCTGCGCGCCTGCCGATGTGCTGCGCGAGGCGGGCAACCTGCTACTGACGGCGTGAGCCGCGGGCAGGTTGTAGGAGTTTCGGTAAGGGACATTTGCTCGGTCTGAGCGGGTGATGTGGCAGATGACGAAATACAGGGGTTCTCTCCACTCGCGTTGCTCGGTCGAGATGACGGCATTTCTTGCCGA
>CAXTJC010000099.1:0-8588 GCA_964244225.1 uncultured Acidobacteriaceae bacterium | reverse complement strand
CCGTCTCGCCGCCGCCACCGCCGCCGGCATCCCACCCGACACCATCGTGCTCGATCCCGGCTTCGGCTTCGGCAAAGCCGGCCAGGAGAACTACCAGCTCCTCGCCCAGCTGGCGGAGTTCCACACCTTCAATCGCCCTCTCCTAATCGGCCTCTCCCGCAAGCGCTTCCTCGCCGAGCCGTTGCCACTGCCATCCTTACCCAACGATGCCGCCAGCGAGTCGCGCCTGTATGCCACCATCGCCGCCAACACCGCGGCCATCCTCGCCGGAGCACACATCCTGCGCGTCCACGACATCCCCGCCGCCCGCGCCACATCTGCCGTTGCCGACCGTCTGCTCCAGCAAGAGCAGCCATTGACAGTCCGCAAGCAATGGCAGTCTGGTTCCTGATCTCCTACGTGCCGGCCGACCCAAGCGCCTGCCGTAGAGTCGCCTCCACGCCGTCGTCTGCCAACCGCCGCATGGCTGCCTCGACTGCCCGCACAAACTCCACGTTCGCCGGCAGCCTCTCCCCGAAGATCGACCGCACCGCCAGCAGCGGCCGTGGATCTAAGCCCGCCGCGGAGGCAATGCCGCGCAGCTCGCCGGCCCGCGCATCCACAATGTCGAGCGGACGCCCACGCTCATCGGCGCCGCGCCCGAGATAAAAGATCCAGCTCGCCACCACCAGGCTCAGAAGGCCGGTCGGCTGCTGCCTCTCCGTCAGCTCCGCAATCGACGGCAGCAGCCACTTCGGCAGCTTCGCCGATCCCTCCGAGCAGATCCGCGTCACCTGATCGTTGATCGTGGGGTTCTGGAATCGCTCTATCAACGTCGCCTTGTACTCCACCACCGACGTTCCCTGGATTACCGGCACCACCGGCGTCACCTCCTCCATAAACGCCGCGATGAACGCCGTGAACAGCGCATCCGCCATCACCTCGTGCACGTACGTGTAGCCCTTGAGCGCTCCCAGATATGCCATCGCCAGATGACTGCCGTTGAGCAGCCGCATCTTCATCAGCTCATACGGCGCCACATCCGCAACGATCTCGCCGCCAACCCGCTCCCACGCCGGCCGCCCGTTGGTGAAGCTGTCTTCAATCACCCATTGCCGGAACGGCTCCGTTACGATCGGCCACGCATCCTCGATTCCAAAGCGCTGCGTCACAAAGGCCACATCGGCGGGCGTGGTCTGCGGCGTAATGCGGTCCACCATGCTGTTCGGAAATGTCACGTTCGCCGCGATCCACTCCTGCAACTCCGGCTTACGCAACCCCGCATATCCCAGCAGCACGCGCTCGGTCACATGCCCGTTGCCCTGCAGGTTGTCGCACGACATCACCGTGAACGCCGGCAGCCCACGCAGCCTGCGCCGATCCAGCGCCTCCGCAATCAGGCCGAACGAGCTCTTCGCCGCCTCCGGATGCCGCAGATCGTGCTGAATGTCCGGATGATCCGCCAGAAACTCGCCCGTCCCTTCGTCGATGTAGTAGCCGCCTTCTGTAATGGTGAGCGATACAATTCGTGCTTCGGGTGCCGCCATGACTTCAATCGCGCGCTCTCGCTCCTCCGGTGCATAGGCATAGTCCGTCATCGACCCGATCACCCGCGCCGCCGGCTCGCCCGCACTCCTCTCGACGACCGTATACAGAAAGTCCTGACCGGTTAGCGCATCGCGCATACGGTCGTCGCTCTTGAGCACGCCAATGCCGCACTCGCCCCATCGCGGCATGCCCTCGATCGCCAGCAGGTCATCGAGGTACACCGCCTGATGCGCGCGATGAAAGCCGCCCACGCCCAGATGCACCGTGTGCGGCTTCAGCGCCGACCGGTCATACCGCGGCATCTGAACCTCCGGCCGCAGTCTTGAAAGAATTGCCTGCCCCAGACGCATGCCACTCTTCGTCACGTTCATCACTGCCTTACTCCCCTCTTCCAGAGCCGCGCGCGTCAATGTCTCTTCTGCGCGCGGCGAGCATCACGGATTCGCGTTTCACCTTAAATTGTAAGGACATCTATTTAGGCGCTCCGAGATCTTTACCTTCGCCTTTGCTGTGAAGTGTCGCGGCTCCTACAAGGGCGTCAAGCGCCGAAGTCTGGCTGGCCGCGTTGCTGGAGTCAAAGGGGCCGGACCAGCGCTCACTGAGTTGAAAATCTGGCCCCTGCGCGTTCTTCCACAGTGTAGAGGCATTATTATCGATGAAATTTTCGTACGCGGTCAGGGGGTGCGACTTATTCAGCAGGACCAGGTTGCGCACAAAGATTCCCTTGAATTGCACCCCGTCGGTGCCGCACTTCGGTTCACACGGATCGTGAAGGATGCCGTTTTCATCTGCAAGCTGGGTGATTGCAGCAGTGGCAATTCTTTGAGCGGCTCGCGTCAGAGCGGGATCGTGGTTTGCTTCAGATAACTGGGCAAGCCCGCCCAGAACAACGCCCTGGTTGTAGGTCCAGGTAGTCCGACCGTTGTTCGTGCAAGCCAGACCCGCAGCCTGTCCTCGACCCTTGGTGAGCCCATCATTGATTAGGCCTTTTGTGTTGATCATTCCGGAGCCTTGGAACCACTTCCATTCCCGGTCACCCCACTCCAGGTACTGGCTCCGCCTAGAACCCGAAGTCCGGTTTACGAGATGAGCAGCAACCGAAAGAAACAATTCGTTGGCAATCGCGTTCTTGTAGTCCTTGTCCTTGCTCCACCAAATACCGCCCCCGCAAGTGTCATCCCACGACGCGGCCATGTCGGCAAATATCGACTCGGCCATCGAAAGGTAGTCTTGGTTCCGGGTGAGATCATAGGCATTGATCCATGCCAACGCCCACCAGCCTTCATCGTCGTAGAACTTGTTGAGGAAGCCTGGATTCGTCTTCTGGGCTAAGTTAAAGGTGTTGGCTAAGACCGCGTTGTATTGCGTCGACTTGCTTACACGAGCGTAGTCAATCACCACCGTGATCGCGTTCGCCGAGTTCCACCATCCCGTTGTCCGATAGAGACCGGTCGATGGCTCGTACCATGCCTGGAGAGTTTGAACCGCATCCGTTGAATCCTGCAGGTAAGTAAGACCGGGCGCGGTAAGTTGCGGTGTGCTTTGTCCATTTCTGGCACGGGAAGCCGCGCATCCGGACAGAAATTCCAGCACAAGTAGAGCAATAACTAGAGTTCTGGTAGGTCTCAACATATTCTTCCCATCTTTATGGCAGTCACTTGCCATTCTGTGTCAGCAACTTTCCGAAATACAAGCTGATATGGCCCTTGTACTCCCCTTTGGCGATCGCCGTTTGTCCCATGGGACCCATAGATTGAGGCCCTCCAAACTTGTTGCCAATCGCCGGAATGGCATTCAGGAAGGAAACTCCGGCATTTGGGAATGGCACGGCGACTTGCCCGAGCAGATTCGGCAGCGGGGTCTTTGGGGTAAAGACCTGCACGTAAATCGGGGAGTCGCGACGCTGGTCCACTATCGCGGTAATCGGATTTTCCAAGGTATTAAACTGCAGCCAGCGCACACCTGAGTAGAACCCCTTGAAGCCCGGATAGTCGAAGCGCTCTCCGGGCTTGAGGTCTTCCGGATCTCCAACGATGGTGTTGTTATAGGGCCTGTTCCAGACATCGAGAGTACCGCCGGCAAGACGATCCTGATAGACGGGTGCCGGCCCTTCGCCAAGGAATCGCATGCCTTTGACATCAGCTTCGGGATAGTCGAATCCGATGCCGAAATATTCCTGGGCGCCGCTGATGTCATAAACATATCCAATGGATAACCAGCCGCTGGGCTTGAGACGGTACGTGAGCGATTTCATCGGGCCGTTGAAAGCCGCGGAGATAACTAGATCATCGCCGTCGCTTTCATGGGTCAAAGACGTCAACTTCGAATCCGGTGCAATGGCTGGTGATGGCAGAGGCGGAGGCGGCGGATCTTGCCTGCGTGCAGGAGCACGCCTCGGTCCCATTGCCACGACGCGAGGGCCGTTGGTCAAGGAGAAAGAGTAGCCCTGCCGGGTGGCCGAGACCAGCAGGCCGGTGGTCTTGCTTATCCGTAGCGACAGATCGCCCGCAGTCGCAAGAAGTGCATCATCCGATTCGGTGACAGCGGGCTTTGCGCCGCCAAGGGTCTGCTCCACCTGGTTCAGCCGGCTTTCGAGACCGTCGGCAGGCCAGATATAGGTCTGAACCACGCGGCCTGTGGAGTCCTTGATAGTGAGTCGAGTGGCATCGGCCGTCTTCTTTGCGCTGCGGCCGGAAGCAAGAGCAGGTGGTCCCCAGTCCTCCCAACTTGCGGATGAGCCCGGAGCCAACGAACGGCCGTGATCACTTCGCGATGCCAGCACGACCGAACCGGAAGCTGTGTCCTCGGGTTGGCGAAAGGCGATCCTCTCCCATTTGAAGGTGCATTGGTCAGCGTTGAGGAAACCGTAACGATTGGTTACGGTGTAGGAATGCGAGCTGCCGTCTGGTGGCGTTACGATGATCGGCGACCAAAGCTGTTTGACTGTGTAGAAGCTCGCTTCCCGCTCGCGATAGGGGCCGACGATGCCATCAGGTGCCATGTTGCCTTGTGAATCGAGAATGCCTCCCTTGTTCACGCGTTTCACATCTTCATCCACAAACGACCAGATAAATCCTCCGGCGCCAGCCTTGCTCTTAAGAATGGCATTCCAATAGTCCTCCAGTCCTGCGCCGGCGCCGCCGTCATAGAGACCGTGCAGCATCTCCGTAGGCAAGAGGACGGGGTCTTGAGCGAGCTTCTGCTGCAACGCGTCATAGGTGGGATAGTGCTTGGTGTCGGCGATACCTGGAGGATAGGCAGCCCATGGGTGCAGGACCGTCCGCTTCTGCGGATCGTACTTCGCGTAGTCTCCGTCCAGATCAAGGTTGAAGCCGCCTTCATTGCCGTTGTCCCAGAAGAGAATAGACGGATGGTTGACGTCATGCTCAACCATTTCCTTGACCAGCTTGCGGCCGATGCCGGTGTCGTAGTACGCCTGCCAGCCGTTGAGTTCATCGAGGACATACAGGCCAAGTTCATCGCAGGCATCTAGGAAGTGACGATCCGGCGGATAATGGCTGGAACGGGCCGCGTTGCCGTTCATATCTTTAATGACATTGATGTCGTCTCTGGAGATTTGCTCGGACAGGGTCCGGCCGGAGTCGGGCCAGAAAGAATGGCGGGCGACACCTTTGAGGAAGACGCGATTGCCATTGACGAATAAGCCTTGTCCCGGGCGGACTTCAATGGTGCGGAATCCAAACCTCTGATGCACGGTGTGGACGACTGTACTACCCACTTTCAGCCGCACTTCAAGTACGTAGAGATTCGGCGTCTCGGCGGTCCAGAGCCGCGGGTTGATCATCTTTCCCGCGAGGTGGGTTGCCCCATTGAAGGCGGCGTTCTTGACTGTGACCGGATCGCCAGCAGGCTTTCCGCTTTGATCGAGCACCCTCATCTCCACAGTCGCTGCGTTGCCTCCTGAAGCTTCTGTGCGCAGATCGGAGAGCGCGACATCGACATCGAGAGACCCCGTCGCGGTGGCGTTGATGGCTATGCGATCGACATACGTTTTGGGAACGGCTTCAAGATAGACGGGCCGGAAGATGCCGCCGTAGTTCCAATAGTCGCCGCGACGCTCGGCGTGATTGACGGACTCATTCTTGGAGTCATCGTCAACGTCGACCTGGATCTCATTCTGTTGACCGGCGGGCTTGAGCAAGCTGGTGATGTCGTACTTGAAGGCGTAGTAGCCGCCCTGGTGCATCGGGCCAGCCGATTGACCGTTGATGATGACTTGGGCATCCGTCATGATGCCTTCGAATTTGACGAAGACGGCTTTCTTCTGCCAAGCCGCAGGCGTAGTAAACATGCGCTTGTAGATGCCGTGAACGCGAGACCAACCGCCGGCCGGAGTGACTCGTCCATAGGTATAGATGCCGAAGCCTTGCAGTTCCCAGTTAGAAGGGACGCCGATGGTGGACCACTTATTGGCGTTTTGACCCTTATCGCACTTGAACTCCCACTTGACCGGGTCGTCCTTGCCCAGGCCGGATAGATACTGCGTCGCAGTCTCCGCGGCTCGTGCTACCGAAGTCAGAAGGATAACCAATAAAGCAGCATAACGAGCTGACGAACCCATGAGAGATCTCCCGACAGTCATACTTTCGAAGCAGCCAATTCTGACATGTGCTTTTCGATGCGTCGTGCGTTGGAAAAAGCTTCGCCAGAGCCGGAGATTATTTACAACTACGCGACCTATCCCGGACGCACGGTCAAGAGGGAGCGCTTGAGTCAATCGAGACGCTCTGAATTGGGTAGCTGCTCAACATTGCTCCGGACTTCCTCCTCAGTTCATGCAACTAGAAGGTGACTTTGCCGGAGATCTGCAAGTCGCGCGGAAGCGATCCAGTGGGGGAAGATGGCCCTTTCTGGATGGTCCCGAAGTTGTCGCTGGTTGGATCGGTGCTGTAGTTATTGCCGTATGTCCAGTTCGGGTGATTGAGCGCGTTGAATGCATCCAGACGCAGCTGCAGATTGGCTCGCTCGTTCCATGCAAATCGTTTGGACAGGCTGACGTCAAACTGGTGGTTGGCAGGTTGACGCACACCCCAGTACACGACGTTGCGTTGGACAGCGTACTGATTAGGGGTCCGGACCAAAGCTGGAGATGTGCATCCCGCCTCCGTGTAGGAAGGCCCATAGTGAAGCAGCCCCGTGTCCGTATCCTTGTAGGCCACACAGGGAGTAACCCCTTGCAGGCGTTTGTAGCTATGCGTTCCATCGGCGGGAAGGTCGTGAGGCTTCACGGCGACTGGGCCAAGCTGCTCCCAGTTCGTGCCGCCCGGAGTCCACGGATACCACTGCGTGTAGATATAGAGTGGGCTGATCTCCCAGCCGCCCACCACAGCATCCACCAGCCGATTGGTGTGGGGAAGGAACGTCTTGCCACGGCCGACTGGAAGATAAAATACAGCGGAGAATGTGATCGCGTTCGGAATATCGTTGGTGCCGATGTTACGCCCGTACACGCGATAGATCGGATCGATCAATGTGCCGGACGTCATGCTCTTGGACCAGGTGTAGGCGAGATGCAGACTTAGGTTCTGGGAGACATTGTGGGAGGCAGTTACCTGAAGCGAGTTGTACCAGGAGTGAATTTGAGGCAGGTGATCTTCAGTGACATCGGTAAAAGCGGGAAAGGGTCGTGTCAGGTTGTATGCCTGGATCGTTTTATTGCTGTAGTGACCGCCGCTGCCCGCAAACCCAGGGACCTGGTAGAAGGGATTGGGAGCCACGGCTGGAGCGGTGTTGCCATCGCAAAGCTGACGGTTTCCACCCTGTTCGACGTCGCACTGAGAGCGCACAACACCCTTACACCAATAACGCGAGAGAACTATCTTTGGCTCTTGAGATCCCGACTGGTTTTGTCCAGAACAGCTATCCTGCCGGCATCGACATAGTTATGGTCTCCAGCGGGTAGGAGTCGCAGCACATAAGAAAACTCAGTCGGATCGGACCAGATCACATATTGCTCTAGGGGCCGCGGACCGCAGCTGTTCGAGCCCACCCCCAAGGTACGCGTGTCGAGCGTGAGTACCGTGGCGGTGCTGGGCGGCAGATCGACGGAATGGGACGGCCCATCGAGTTGTTCATCCGAAAGCGGAAGCGCGGATATTTGCAACAGATTGCCTTCACTTACTGCCATCAGGCTCGGTAGATTGTTGCCTCCCAGAGCAGCCCAACGAGTATCCTCGTGGTTTCCGGCTTCCATCGGTTTTGGATATGGTGTCAGCTGCTCTTGGATTGAACTTGCATAAAGTCCCACGTCGGATCCGCGATCCCGATCGGAGTAGTTCTCCATTGGTCCGCGCCCAAGATAGGTGAGTTGGTCGTAGCTCTTATTAAGCATTAGACGGACACCTATTCTTGCCAGAGGAATTCTCTCCCCTGCAGGCACAAAGCTGTTACGCACTGCTATCGATCCATCGCTCGCGACAGTGTACGCGGCAGTGTGCATTGCTGACCATCCCTGACGTCCCTGTTCCAGAAGCGTCGCTTCTATCAGGACCGATGAATCGCTGAGCTGTGTCGCCTTAATATCTTTCACTGTAGTTTGAAGAGTATTAATCCCGTAAGTATCCCAGGCCTTTGATGCCCACACATCATCGTTGCGATGCGGGGCTCGCCATAGGTAAAGCTTAGGGCCGCCACCCTCAACCAACATGGCCGTACCATCGCGTGTGATCTGTGTGATTGTGCCCTGGCTCTTGCTGAATACGACACTGAAGCGATCGCCTTCCGCAGTAATGGCCTTATCGTCTTGTGTCAGCCGCACGTGCCCAACCAATTGCACGGACAGTCTTCCGGACGTGGAGGCTATAGGTAGCTCAAACTGCGCAGTGGCGGCTGGATAACCGGCCTTTGCCCATATCTCCGGCTTCGCTAATTCGAAGGAGAGTTGCACGAAGTACTCGCGTCCGGGCTTGGGAGACACGACTTTGTAAGGCAACGTTAGTTCTGTGCTCGCGCCAGGCGATAGATCGACAGGCGTAAGTGTGCCCTGATCAATTTGTAGGCCGTCTTCGCTTAGCGTCCAGTGGGGAACAAACTTATTCAGA
>CAXTJC010000098.1:0-8626 GCA_964244225.1 uncultured Acidobacteriaceae bacterium | reverse complement strand
GGAGCAGTGTACCTGGGAGAGATTTCGCCAGGGTGTAGTGCATGCAGTCGAGCAGAGCTTCCTGCGGGGAGACGCCGCGCCACCGCGCGCTGCCGCCGCTGCTCGGGAGAGGAGCGCGCATGCTCTTTGAGCTTCTCCTAATCGCCGCCGTCCTGATCGCGCTCGGCGGTGCCGTCATCGCCCTCGACGGCAGTCACGATGTCTTCCATCCCCTGCTGTTTATCGGGCCGATGCTCGCGTTTCTCTATGGCTGGATGCCCTGGAAGCTTTATAGCGCCGGCGGCTTCGCGCAGTATCTTGACGGCGACCAGCTGCTGCGTGTCCAGCGCCTCTTCGTTCTGGGTGTGCTTGCCTTCGTGCTAGCGTGTTTGGCGGCCGGCGTCCGGGTCAAACGGCGCGCGGGCGAGGCACGGGCTGCCATGTCGCCGCGTGTCGCCCGCCGGCTGCTGATCGGAGGCGCGCTCGCCGGGTCGCTCGGTCTGCTCTGCTGGGCGATCACCATCGTCAACGTCGGCGGCTTCGTCAACGCGTACAGCGCCTCCTACTCGGGCGGCTGGGACGATAGCGGCTATGTACGCGACGGGAGCCTTTTACTACTGACCGGCATCCTCCTCGCCGTCTCGGCCCTGTCCATGGGCGCCTCACGCGCGTGGAGCCTGGCCGTCATCGCCCTCTACGGCACGCCCTGGCTCTCGCAGGCGCTGCTGATGGCGCGGCGCGGCCCAACATTCGCCTTTGTTCTCGTCGTGCTGATGGGCTGGTACTTCAACCGAAGCAAGCGGCCGCCGATCCTCGCTGTCGCTCTGCTGGGCGGATGTCTGGGCTGGCTCGTGCTCTTTCTGGTCACCAATCGCAGCAGCATCTATCTGGGATCGAGCTTCGACGTCACCTCGGACGTCAGCGATATCGTCGAAAAATCGGACACCGGCAACGAGTACATCTACGGCTCGGGAACCGTGCTCTCGGCCGAGCGCCGCGATCACTACTTCTGGATGCGCCGCTATCTGGCGCAGGTGCTGGTCCGGCCGATTCCGTCCGCCATCTGGCCGACCAAGTACGAAGACTTCGGCGTGCCGGAGTTGCTGCATAACGCCGGCACCGGAGAGGGCTTCGGCGACGCTCTCGGCTGGGTCGGCGCGGCCGGCTCGGCACCCGGAATCGTCGCCGATCTGTGGGTCGAGCTCTGGTGGCTGGCCGTGCCCGCCATGGCGGTCCTCGGCTTTACCTACGGCTGGGTGTGGCGCCGGGCGGTGGTGCGCGGCGGCCCCTGGACCAGTCAGTACGTCATCCTCTCCGCGCTCTCCATTTATCTGGTCATGCAGACGATGGAAGCCGTCATCTTCCGTACCCTTCTGCTCTCTATCCCGTGCTGGCTGACCTGGCGCTGGGCGCTTAAAGCGCAGCCCGTGGAGGGCCGGCAGCCGCGCATACGGCAGCCGGCGCAGCCGCGTTTGGAGCGTGTGGCACGCTTGGAGCGCTTGGAGCGCGTGACACACAGGAGCGTCGATCTTGTCTGACCCGGCAACCTATCGAGAGGCGGCGATCGCGCCCGGCCAAGGCCGGCAGGCTGCCGCAGCCGGCAAAGCCCCGTTGCGGCTCGCCGTCTTATGGATCGACTGGTACGCCTACCATGTGGCTCGCTTTGAAGGGTTGCTGTCGCATCCCGCGCTCGCCGGACGTGTCGCCGGGGTCGAGTTTGTGGGCGGAATTGGTGTGCATGCCGGTCTGAAGTTTCGCGAAGAGCTTCCCGCGCATCTTCCCGTCGAGACCCTGCTACCGCAGGCAAGCTGGCAGCAGGCGAACAAGCTTCAGCTCGCGCGACTGGTCTGGCGGCAGCTGACGCGGCTTGATCCCGCCGCGGTCTTGGTGCCCGGGTATTACACACTTCCGGCCATCGCCGCCGCGCTGTGGGCGAAGACACATCATCGCACCAGCATCCTGATGACGGAGAGCACGGCCTTCGACCACACGCGCGTGGCCTGGAAGGAAGCCGCGAAGTCGTTGCTGCTGCGAACGCTCTTCGACGCGGCCGTGACCGGCGGCAGTGCGCACCGGCGCTATCTCGCGCAGCTCGGCTTTCCCATGGATCGCGTCGCGGGCAGCTACGACGTCGTCAATAATGCGGCGCTGGCGGCCGGAGCTGCGGAGGCTCGCGCGCTCGACCCTAACACTCCTGCCCTGCACTTGGGCTTGCCCCCCGAAGTGTCTCCAGGCCCGTACTTCCTCTACGTGGGGCGGCTCGCACCGGAGAAAAACATCGAAACGCTGCTGGCAGCCTGGATCGCCTTTCGCGAGGCGGGCGGTAGCTGGCCGCTGGTTCTGGTCGGTGACGGCCCGACGCTCCCGGCGCTCCGGGCTCAGGCAACGGCCTCCGGCCTCGCCGATCACGTCGTCTTCGCAGGTCTGCGTGGCTCGCGGGAGTTGCCGTCCTTCTACGCGTTTGCCGGCTGCTTCGTCCTTCCCAGCACCCGCGAGCCCTGGGGACTGGTGGTCAATGAGGCCATGGCCTGCGGTCTGCCGGTGCTGGTCTCGTCGCAGTGCGGCTGCGCTGAGGATCTGGTAAGCGAAGGTCAGAATGGCTTTACCTTCGATCCCGCGTCGATCTCCGGCCTTACTCTTCGGCTGCGGCAGATCGCGGACCTGACAGAGGCCGCACGGAAGCAGATGGGTGAGGCATCTAAGCAGGGGATTGCCGCGTACACTCCACAGCGGTTCGGTCAGGAAATTGCACGTGTACTGGACGAGCGCGAAGAGAGCGCCACTGGTCTGGCCACGGTGGAACTGTACGAACGTAACCTGTTCGATTGAAACAAGTACCCCCTTGTGAGTGCACGTACGTCTCACTCGCGCACAAACGCACGAGCAACATCCTGGAACGATCTCTTGCCCTTGACGACTACATCCCGGCTTGATGCGGAGACACCGCCGACCCGCACTCTGCAGACCAGCAGATGGGTCAGCGTAGTCACTCATCTCGACCCGCGATATGGCGGCCTGAGCGCTGTGGTTCCGCAGCTGAGTACGGCAGTGGCGTCGCTGGGTCACGTCTCCATGTCGCTCGCTGCGTTCTGCGCGCCGGGGGAGCTTTACTCTCCCGCCAGCTTCGCGGAACTCACGTTATCAGAGTGGCCTGCGGGGCGCGGGGCATGGCTGCGGGATCGCACTCTCTCCGCGCGCTTTCGCGAGATCGTCCGGGCAGCCGACGGTTTGCACATCCATGGGCTGTGGGAGCAAAGCACCCTGGTGGCTGGCCGCGGCGCGCGCAAGCGGGGGATTCCGTACATCCTCTCGGCGCACGGCATGCTCGAGCCTTGGGCGCTCGGGAACAAGCGCCTCAAGAAGCTGGTCTACGCGGCGTTCGTCGAAAGGGCGAACCTTGAGGGCGCCAGCTGCCTTCACGCGCTCACACATGCTGAGGCACAGGATTACCGAAGTTTCGGGTGCACCGCGCCCATCGCTGTCATCCCCAACGGGGTACGCCTTCCGAACAGGATCTCGCCCGAGACCTTTCTTGCGCAATATCCTGCGCTGAAAGGGAAGAGAATTGTCCTTTTCCTGGGTCGGATTCACTTTAAGAAGGGCTTGGACCTGCTTCTTCGCGCGTGGAAAAAAATTATTCTTCGTTGGCCTGACGCTCACCTGGTCCTCGCCGGTCCGGACTTTGAAGGCACCCGCGCCCGCATGACAGCTCTGATCGAACAGGAGCGATTGACGCAGGATGTGCTCTTTACCGGCATGCTGCGCGACGATCTGAAGTGGAGTGCGCTCGCGGCCGCCGAGTGCTTTGTGCTGCCGTCCTTCTCCGAGGGCCTCAGCGTCTCCGTGCTGGAGGCCATGGGGGTCGGTCTGCCCGTGATCGTCTCCGAGCACTGCAATCTGCCGGAGGTGGCAGAGCTCGAGGCAGGCTGGGTCATCCCAACGGCTGTCGCTCCGCTCGAGCAGGCGCTTGAGGCGCTGCTCGAAAACACATCTCGCAGCAACGCCGGAATCGGCGCGCGCGGCCGCGAGTTCGTGCGCGACCACTACAACTGGTCCGTCGTTGCCCGGCAGATGGACGAGATCTACGGCTGGGTGCAGGGTGGGCCGGCTCCGGTCCACGTCAACCTGCTGCCCGCGAAAGGCGCCCGATGACTCCGCGCCCAATGAATCCGATAGACCTGCGCCGCTACGATAACTCCTGGTACTCGCCCGGCCGCTCACTCGCCTGGCGCAGTCTCTGGATGTTCCTCGGCCTGCCGCTCTTCCGTTCTTCCTGGTTGGCCTCCTCGGCGGCCCGGGTCGCGCTGCTGCGGCTCTTCGGCGCGCGGATCGGTCAGCGTGTTGTGATTCGCCACCATGTGACCGTCAAGTATCCCTGGCATCTTGCGGTGGACGATGACTGCTGGATCGGCGAGCAGGTATGGATCGACAACCTGACGCTGGTCCGGTTGGGAAGCAGTGTGTGCCTCTCGCAGGGAGCCTATCTCTGCACCGGCAACCATGATTGGAGCGACCCTGCGTTTGGGCTGAAGATCGCGCCGATCGAACTGGAGCAGGGCTCCTGGGCCGGCGCGAAGTGTGTTCTGATGCCCGGTGTGTCACTCGGCGAAGGGGCCGTCGCCGGCGCCGGCAGCGTTGTCTCCGGGCGGATCCCCGCCTATCAGATCTTCGCTGGAAATCCGGCTGTCTTCGTCAAAGAGCGCATCGTTCGCAGCGCTCCCGCGGCCGCCACCCCTGCCTGGCAGGAGGCTGCGCGATGAGGATACTTCTGCTCAACCAGTTCTTCTGGCCCGACTCTTCGGCCACCAGCCAGCTGCTGACGGACCTCGCCCGGGCGCTCGCCGCGGAGGGTCATGAGGTCAACGCGATCAGCTCCGACAAGGGCGGCTATGCGGTCTCGGCAGACGATCAGGACGCGCCGCCGGTCCGCGTCTACCGCGTCAAGGCCCTGCCGTTTGTTCGCGGAACGCTCGGGCGGCTCCTGTCGTATCTCAGCTTCTATCTCTCGGCCGCGGTTCGTGGTCTGCTGCTGCCGAAGCAGGATCTGGTTCTCACGCTTACGACGCCGCCGCTTCTGCCTCTGCTCGGCACACTCATCAAGGCCGTTCGAGGCTCACAGCATTACATCTGGGAGATGGATGTCTATCCCGATGTCGCGGTCGATCTCGCCTACTTCAGGGCTGGTGGTCTCGCGGACCGTGTCACGGGCGCTCTGGCCGATCTCTCCCGGCGATCCGCCGATGGCATTATCGCTCTGGGCGAGTGCATGAAGGACCGTTTAGCGCGGCGCGGAATCGATCCCTCCCGCATCTTCGTCGCCGAGAACTGGGCCGATGGCTCGGCGATCGTTCCTCTGCCGCGGCGTGCGTCTACGGCAGCTCTGGTCCTGCTGTACTCGGGCAACCTCGGACTCGCGCACGATCTCACCACCATTACTGCCTGTATCGCCTCTCTCCGCGACGACGAGCGCTTCCGCTTCCTCTTTGTCGGCAGTGGCGGCCGCCGCGCCGAACTGGCGGCCTTCGTCGAAGAGCAGGGAGTTCACTCGGTTGAGCTGAGGCCCTATGTCCAGCGCGAGAGCCTGAGCGAGAGCCTCGCCGCCGGAGATATCGGCCTGGTCACCCAGCGCGACGCCTGCTGCGGGTCCGTTGTTCCCAGCAAGGTCTACGGCCTGCTGGCGGCGGGCAGGCCGCTGCTCTTCATCGGCCCTGCCGCGGCGACGCCGGCACGCATCATCGCGCGCTTCGGCTGCGGCTGGCACATCAACGTCGGCGACGGGGAGCAGCTTACCGCCCTGCTGCGGCATCTCGCGGAGAATCCCGACGAGGTTTGCCTCGCCGGTATGGCCGCGCGCCGCGCCCTGCTCGATCACTTCGACCTTCCCCATGGCGTTGCACGCATTCTCTCCATCCTCGATGCACACCGCGTCGACGCACAGCACTCGTGTCCATCGCCGTACCCCGTACGCTCGGCTAACTCTGCTTCCCTGACGTGATCCCTCGAACGAAAGGAGAACCCCGACGATGCATGCTTTGACTGCTTTTCTGGTACTTGCGTTCGCTCTTTGCCTGGTTCTTACCCCGCTGTGCCGCGATCTGTTCCTGCGTTTCAATATCGTGGATCATCCGGATGAACTGCGAAAGTTCCATCTCAAACCGATTCCCCGAATCGGCGGCATCCCGATCGTGCTCTCATACGCCGGCGCCATGGGGCTGATGCTCTTCTTCGCGCCCTCCGGTGCTCGCCTTTCCGTCCAGCACAGCACGCTCATTCTCGAGCTCCTGCCGGCTGCCGCCATCATCTTTCTGACCGGGCTGCTCGATGATCTGATCACGCTCAAACCGTGGCAGAAGCTCGGCGGACAGATCCTGGCCGCGAGCTTTGCCGTTTCGCTCGGGGCTCGTATCTCGCTCTCAAACGGCCATGCCGGTTCCTTGTGGATCACGGTGCCGCTGAGCCTGCTCTGGCTGATCGGCTGCACCAACGCCGTCAACCTCATCGATGGCCTGGATGGCCTCGCGACCGGCGTCGGCCTGTTTGCGACGATCACCACGCTGATCGTCGCGATCATTCAGGGCAATCTTGGCCTCGCCATGGCGACGGCGCCACTGGCCGGCTGCCTGCTTGCCTTTTTGCGCTATAACTTCAGTCCGGCCTCGGTCTTTCTCGGCGACAGCGGAAGCCTCACTATCGGATTTATGTTGGGCTGCTTCAGCCTGATCTGGAGTCAGCACACAGGAACGCTGCTGGGCATGGCCGCTCCGCTTATGGCGCTTGCTCTGCCCCTGATCGACGTCAGCCTTTCGATCGGGCGGCGCATGCTGCGCGATAAGCCGATCTTCCAGGGTGATCGCGGGCACATTCATCACATGGTGTTGGCGCGAGGCTTCAAGCCGCGCGATGCGGCACTTATCCTGTACGGGGTCTCAGCGCTGGCGGCCTTTCTCGCCCTGCTGCAGAGCTTCACCAGCTATCAGTTTCGTGGGCTCATCCTGCTCGTCTTCTGCGCCCTGGTCTGGACCGGTGTGAACTATCTGGGGTACGTCGAGCTGAGCGCCGCGCGCAAGACTCTGACCCACCGGATGGTGCTACGCGTCCTCAAGGAGGAGATCTACATGCAGGAGCTCACGCACTCGCTCGCTGCCGCAACCTCGATCGAGGAGTGCTGGCAGGTCGTTCGTGGAGCCTGCCATCACCTCAGCTTTGCCTCCGTGCAGATGCTGCTGCAGGACGAGTCCTACGAGGCCACCTTTCTCAATCGGCTGAACGATCACTCCTGGAAGCTGACGGTTACGCTCGGCAAGAAGGGTCATCTGATCCTTACGCGCGCGCAGGACAGCAGCTCCCCACGGCACATGATGATCGTGCTCGACCATCTGCAGCAAAACATTCGGGCGCGCGAACATCTGCTCCTGAAATCGCAATCGAATCGGGAGGCTGTTGTGGCCAGCGGCGCGGCCTAGCGCATCTCTGCTGTTGCTGGTTTGCTGTTCGGCCGCTTACAGGGTCGTGTCAGTGAGAGACGAGGACCGTCACCACACTCGAGAGCAGCGTCTCATCCGCGATGTCGTGCGCCCAGATCTGCAGGGTATGCTGCCCAACGCTCAAGGCCGCGGTATCAACCTCGTAGAGGAACGGCGCCGATCCGACGCGCTTCCAGCCCGCTTCCACTCCGTCAATCAGCAGATACGATCCTGCCGCATCGAGCGGTCGCGCGATCGCGGCCGTGACCTCCACAACGCCTGAGATTGCCTGCCCGCTCAGCGGGTACGTCAGCTGCACAGGAGATGCGTTGGGCGGTGCAACTGGAGCAGGCGGGGGTGCGGACGATACCGGGCCGGCGACCGCACCGGCATTTGTTACCGTCACCGTAACCGGGCTGGAGAGAACTGTAGTATTTCCGGTGTCGTGGGCCCACAACTGGAGCGTATGGGTGCCGTTTGCCAGCGTCGTCGTATCCAGCGGGTACAGATACGGCGCCTGCATGACGCGTCTGGTACCGATCGCAGCCCCATCAACCATCAGGTACGATCCGGCGGCGTCAAGGGAGACCGTCAGCTGACCCGCAACGGTGATCGCCCCCGAGAGCACCGCGTTGTTTGCCGGCTGCGTGATGGCAACCGCCTGCGATGAAGGCGGCTGCACCGGGACGGGCGGAGCGGGAGAGGTGACCGGTGCGGTCGGAACAGGCGGAGCAGGCGGCGGTAAAGGAGCTGACGGCGGCGGTGTCGCGCCGGAGCCCGCATCGGCATAGATCTGCACGACGGTAGGATTGTTTGCCTGCCAGTAGTCGGCATGCACCATCAGGATGTCGCCCTGGCGGACAGCGGCGGTCAGCTGCGCGCGCGCCGCGGCGAGCTTGCCTGCATCCACATCATTGACCATATTCACGCTGAAGGCACGCGGGTAGAAGCCGTAGACCGAGGCATCCGTTCCCAGGTCTCCGTGGAAGAGAAAGGTCTTGAACGGCGCTGTGTACGCGTAGAACTTCGGTGTCGACTCCTCCGGGATCAGCAGGGAATCGGGCAGCGCGGCGGCCGCCTGCTGGAAGATCGATGCGTCCAGCGTGGCCCCGTTCGTCTCCACCGTGGAGTCGAGATAGAAGAGCGTGGCGCCCCAGCGATCGTGCGCATATTTCATCTTGCGG
>CAXTJC010000097.1:0-8635 GCA_964244225.1 uncultured Acidobacteriaceae bacterium | reverse complement strand
GATGGGCGGGAGAGACGGCCATCACGGCGGCGTTGGCGGCTGGCGGACAGCCGCAGCTGGTCGAGTACTTCGCGATCGTGATCGTGGGCACGCTGTCACTGTTCTCACTCTGGGCGGTCGGAAGCTGGTCGTTCTCGCTGGCGCCATTGATTGCAATGCGGCGCGGGATGGGTGTCGCCGACAGCCTGCGAGCCTCTGTCGAACGGGGGCCGATACGGCTGAAGCTGGTGGAGATTAATCTGGTGATGGGCATCGTGAAGATCGCTCTGCTCATTCTGGCGATGGTGCTCTCGGCGTGTCCGCTACCGTTTGAGAGCGTGATGACGCAGGAATTTCTGGTGAACTGGACGCTGGGTGTGGCGGTGCTGTATCTGCTGGCCTCTGACTTCTTCCATGTAGCGCGGCTGGTTGCGTATCTTGAGCTGTGGTCGGTGTATAGCGAACCGAAGAGTACCGCGAGTACACCTGTTCGTTAGATATCTCTCGCGCGTATGGACAATGTGCGTCTTCTCGGGCGACACTGAGTCACTTTCGTTCGAGGAGCGCGCCATGTCGTTTGGAATCTATGCTGTTGGTTATCTGGTGCTCATTGCTGGAATTTGTTATCTCGCGCACCTGATGCATATTCCGCAAAACTACATCATTGCGATCGGCGTGATCCTCTTTGGTGTGGGAATCATCAGCGCTGTGCAGAACACGCGGCGGAAGGATCCTAACTAGCTTGCTGCTGCCAGGCGCCGCGGCTTGGATACACTGAGGACGTGCCTACCTCTACCATCGTCATTCTGGACTTCGGGTCACAGTACACACAGCTGATCGCCCGTCGCATACGGGAGTTCAACGTCTTCTCGGTGGTGCTGCCGTGCACGGTGGGGCTCGAGCAGGTGCGGGCGCTGGCTCCGGCGGGTGTGATCCTTTCGGGTGGGCCGAGCTCGGTCTATGACGCGGACGCGCCGGCTGCTGATCCGAAGTTGCTGGAGCTGGGCGTTCCTGTTCTGGGCATCTGCTATGGACTGCAATTTATGGTGCATCACCTGGGTGGGACGGTGGAGCCAGCGACGCGGCGCGAGTATGGCCATGCGCAGGTCGAGATCATTGCGGAGACGAGGCTCTTCCGCGGTTTGCAGGGCGAGCTCGATGTGTGGATGTCGCATGGCGATGAGGCTAAGGAGCTGCCGGACGGGTTTGTGTTGACGGCGCAGACGAGCAACGCGTTGGCGGGTATCGCGAACGAAGAACGCAGGATGTGGGCCGTGCAGTTTCATCCAGAGGTTGCGCACACGCGGCAGGGAACGGAGCTGCTGAAGAACTTCGCGCTCGACATCTGCGGGGCCGAGCCGAACTGGACGCCGGAGCACTTCATCCAGGCGACGATCGAGCGGGTGCGGGCGCTGGTAGGTGAGACGGGGCACGCGATCTGCGGGCTGTCAGGCGGGGTGGATTCGAGCGTGGCGGCGGTGCTGGTGGCGCGCGCAATCGGCGACCGGCTGACGTGCATCTTTGTAGATAATGGCGTGCTCCGTAAGGATGAGTTCGTAAAGGTACAGAGCACGATGCGCGAGTCGCTCGGGCTGAACGTGGTGGCGGTGGATGCGAGTGCGCGATTCCTGGCGAAGCTGGCCGGGGTCACGGATCCGGAGCAGAAGCGCAAGGTGATCGGCAACGAGTTTATTGCGGTCTTTGATGACGAGGCGCGGAAGATCTTTGAAGCATCTGCCGCAGGCGCTGACGCCGAGAAGAGTGCGGGCGAGGAGATTGCGTGGCTGGTGCAGGGGACGCTGTATCCGGATGTGATCGAATCGAGCAGCGTGCATGGGCCGTCGCACACGATCAAGAGCCACCACAACGTGGGCGGACTGCCGGCGGATATGAAGCTCAAGCTGATTGAGCCGCTGCGCGACCTGTTCAAGGATGAGGTGCGACGGATCGGTCGCGATCTGGGTATGCCGGCGGAGATCATCGAGCGGCAGCCGTTTCCCGGGCCGGGGCTGGCGGTGCGGATTCTGGGCGAGGTGACGGCGGAGCGGGTGGCCATGCTGCAGGAGGCGGATGCGATCGTGGTCGAGGAGATCAAGGCGGCGGGGCTCTACAACAAGGTGTGGCAGAGCTTCGCGGTGCTGCTGCCGGTGAAGTCGGTGGGCGTGATGGGCGATAAGAGGACGTATGCGAACGCGTGCGCGATCCGCGCGGTGGAGAGCGAGGATGGCATGACGGCAGACTGGGCGGCACTGCCGGATGCGGTGCTGCGGCGCATCTCGAACCGTATTGTGGGGGAGGTGCGCGGGATCAATCGTGTGGTGTACGATGTTACGTCGAAGCCGCCAGGGACGATTGAGTGGGAGTGAGTTTTACTCTAAGCTGCTGATGAACTCCGAGAGCAGAACCGACTGCTTCGCAATCCATTCAGGCCTTTTAGGTCCTGCGATATATGTGAGTGCGCTCGGATGTGCAAGCGCGAGACAAGGTGCTGACTCGGCTACCAACAGAAGCCGAGTATAAGCAGGCTTACCGAGCGAGATGACAGCGCATGGCTGAACAACTCGAATCTGCTTAGCGAGAAATACCGTGCATTGATCAAGATATTCTCGCGTAGACGGCATAGGCCCCGTGCTGCTCCCTGGTTGTAGACCCATAAGAGCGTTTGTGAAAAAGCAGTGTTCTGGCTCAATCGCTGCTGCGGTGAGAATGGCGCGCAGCGTCTTCCAGAACGATCCGCTCGCTTCACCTCCTCTTGCACGTGTTCGTTCAAAAGCTCGAATGCTATCAAAGTTGTGTCCGACAAACATCAGGCTCTGTTCGGGGAACAACTCAGGTAGCGCACCATGCGGATCATCGCCTCGCCATAGGCCACTGCCTCCGGGGAAGAATGCGGTGCCACCGATCAAGTCTTTAGTGTGGGTTGGTAGACGCGTTACAGATGGGTGATAGTTGGTGACGGTCTCAGCGAGGTTCTCATTGAGCGCATGCCAGACTTTGAGCGAGGTCCGTCCCATGATTGACATCGAGTAATCAGCCGAGTTCATCCATACTGTTCGCCCCAAACTTTAAGTATAAGGGGCTGGCGGCTTCGAGGGCTTTGTTAACGTTCTGGATGTTTTCGACGCCGGTGGTGTTGAGCCAGTCTTCAAAGGCTTTGGGGCCTTGTTTGGCGTAGACGGCGATGCCGTCTTTCCAGGTGGCGCGGCCGCAGAGAACGCCGTTGAATTTGGTGCCGGACTCGGCGGCGAGGGCGAGGGTCTCGATAAAGACGGGGTTGGAGACGCCGGCGGAGAGATAGATGAAGGGCTTGTGGGTCATCTGCTCGGCGTCGCGAAAGTGCTCGAGAGCTTCGGCGCGGGTGTAGGCTCTCTCGCCGCCATAAGACCGCGTGCCTTCGACGAAGCTCATCTCGACGGGCACCTCGACTTTGAGGACGTCGACGCCGTAGCGCTCCTTGCCGAACTCGGCCATGGAGCCGGAGACGATGGAGGGCTTCTTGCGCGCGTAGGCGAGCGACTTTTCATCGCCGCCGTCGGCGTCGTAGCCAACGAACTCGAGGAAGAAGGGGATGTCGTTCGCGCGGCACTCGTCGCCGATGCGCTCGATCCAGGCGTGCTTGAGATCGTTGATGGCCGTCTTTTCAAACGGCGTGTAGTAGAGCAGAATTTTGATGCAGTCGGCGCCGGCCTCTTTCAGGCGCTGCACGCTCCAGATATCGAGCAGATCAGGCAAGCGGCCGGGCGTGGCGGAGTCGTAGCCGGTCTTTTCATACGCGAGCAGGAGTCCCGCATCGTTGCGGACCTTGGTCGCGGAGAAGCCGTACTCGGGATCGAGCAGGATGGCGGAGGCGTAGCGCGTGAGCACGGAGGTGACGAGCATCTTGAAGTCTTCGAGGTCGTGCGCGTCGGACGAGGCGCCGCGTGCATTGGCGAGCGACTTCTGCAGCGATCCACGTTGATCCATTGCGGCTGCGGCGATGATGCCCTGCGCGTTCGAGACAGCCTTCAGGCCTGCAAGTTTTCCGGGGGTCGGATGTGTGGGCACAGGGTGGAACTCCTTTGACGATGTGAGATGCGTTTCAGCGCCGATTCTACAGGTGACGAGATGATCCGCGTGTTGGAGATGCTTCCAGCTTAGGCAGCGGCGATCGCGGCCTCTTGTAGTGTAAAGAGCTGTTTGATGCCGGTCTGTGCGAGGTCGAGCATGCCGTTCAGCTCTGTGCGGGTGTAGGACTCTTTTTCGGCGGTGGCCTGGGTTTCGACGAGGCCACCTGACGCGAGCATGACCACGTTCATATCGACCGTGGCGCGCGAGTCTTCTTCGTAGCAGAGATCGAGGAGCAGGTTGCCGTCGACGATGCCGACGGAGGTTGCGGCGATTGACTGGCGCAGGGGCGAGGTCTTGAGGGTGCCGGCGGCGATGAGTTTGTTAAGCGCGATGGCGAGGGCGACGGCGGCGCCGGTGATGGCGGCGGTGCGGGTTCCGCCATCGGCCTGGAGAACGTCGCAGTCGAGGATGATGGTGCGTTCGCCCAGGGTCTTCATGTCAACGACGCTTCGCAGGGAGCGTCCGATGAGGCGCTGGATCTCATGGGTGCGGCCGCCGACCTTGCCGCGTTCGCTCTCCCGTGCGGTGCGGGTGAGCGTGGCGCGCGGGAGCATGCCGTACTCCGCCGTGACCCAGCCGCGGCCGGAGTTGCGCAGCCAGCCGGGCACGCCCTGTTCAACAGTCGCGTTGCAGAGCACACGGGTGTTGCCGACTTCGATCAGGACCGAGCCCTCCGCAGTACGCACAAAGTTGGGCTGGATGCTGATGGCACGGAGCGCGTCCGCCGCTCGGTTATCCGGACGAAAGATGGCGGGAGCGGAGGAATGCGAAGCGGAAGGAGCCACAGGCATGAGCAGATTATAGGCGGCTGGAAGAGAGTGGCCATGACCTGCCCATATCGGCAAGGGCGCGAGCCTATCGTTTGTTATTCTGGGCCTGTTCAGGAAAGTGGAGTAATAACGGCAATGGCGGAAGAGGCAGTCAGGATTACGGTGCGACCAAATGGGCCGCTGCGGGTGGAAGGACATATTGTTCTGCAGGATGCCGATGGCAAGACATGGGATCTGACCGGCAAGCCAGCGGTGAGCCTGTGCCGCTGCGGCCTGAGTGAGAAGCGGCCGTTCTGTGACGGCTCGCACAACAAGGCCGGGTGGCAGTGCATGGCGACGCCGGGGAATCTGACCGGACAGTAGAGCGATCGAAGCGCGGAGAGGGCCAGGAGCATGCAGATGTTCAGAGTCGTTCAGATTTGGAGTGCCGCGATCAGTCTTAGCGCCTCGTTCACAGTGCCTCTCTGCGTTGCGCAAAATATGCCGGCGCCGGCTTCAACGCCTGCCTATACGAAGAGCGAAGCGATGATTCCGGTTCGCGACGGCGCCAGACTGCACGTGGTCTTGCTGCGGCCCGCGGGTTCAGAGAAGAAGGGCGAGACGCTGCCTTTTCTGATGCAGCGAACGCCTTACGGTGCGGACCAGGTGACAGCGGAAGGTCTTCACGAACGCAAGCCCGAGCTTATGGAGAGCGGCTACATCTTCGTCTTCGCCGACATACGCGGGCGCTATGGCAGCGAGGGCCAGTTCGTGATGAACCGGGCGGTGGTGGCGCACACGAGTAAGAAGGATGTGGACGAGACAACGGACACGCGTGACACCATCGACTGGCTGTTGAAGAACGTGCCGAACAATAGCGGCAAGGTGGGCGTGTACGGGGTCTCTTATCCAGGGTTTCTGGCCGCGATGGCCGGTGTGGATGCGCATCCGGCGGTGAAGGCGATCAGCCCGCAGGCGCCGATGACGAACGTGTGGCTGGGCGACGACTTCTTCCACAATGGCGCGTTTCGCGAGACCTACGGCTTTGACTACGTTCAGCAACTGGAGGCACAAAAAACCGACGTTCGCGTGCAGTCGAGGGAGGACACATACGAATTTTTTCTGCACAACGTGAACTTCGAGGGAGCAGCAAAGGCGGCGGGGATCACCGGGCTGCCGACGGCGGTACGTTTTCTGAACGAACCAACCTATACGAAGTTTTGGCAGGAGATGGCTGTCGAACAACGGCAGACCAAGGTAGAGGTTCCAACGCTTGAGGTCGGCGGTACATGGGATCAGGAGGACATGTGGGGGCCGCAGGCGGAGTACGCCGCGCTCAAGCCGCACGATCAAAAGCACGATGTGTTTCTGGTTCTCGGGCCATGGAACCACGGAGGATGGGGCGGCCCGGCGCGCAAGCTTGGAGCGATCGACTTCGGCGAGCCTACGGGCGAGGAGTACCGGAAGACGATCGAGGCGCCGTTCTTCGAGTTTTACCTGAAGGGGCGGCCGGGATTTGCACTCAAGGATACGGCCAGCTTTCGCACCGGCGTGAACCAGTGGAAGAGGTACGAAGCGTGGCCGCCAAAGGTTGATTTCACAGCGAAGAAGCTGTTCCTTGGAGCGGAGAAGAAGCTGACGCCGGCGCAGCCGACGGGCGCATACGACGTAAAGGCGGCGGCCTATGTTGCGGATCCGGCCGATCCGATTCCGTACCGGCAACGGCCGGTGCAGCCGACCTACGGGGAAGGGTCGAAGTGGAGCACGTGGCTGGCGGAGGACCAGCGCTTTGTGAGTGGGCGGAAGGATCTTGCCAACTTTCAGACGGAACCGCTCGATCACGATATGACCATCACCGGCGACATCATGGCCGATCTGTTTGCCGCAACGACGGGAACGGACGCGGACTGGGTAGTGAAGCTGATCGATGTGTATCCGGAGGACGCGCCGGCGGTGATGAGTGGTTATCAGTTGATGATCGCCGAGGAGATCTTCCGGGGACGCTACAGGAAGAGCTTTGAGCAGGCGGAGCCGGTGAAGCCGGGCGAGGTAAACGAGTATCGCTGGAGCCTGCATGGCGCGGATCACACGTTTCTGAAAGGCCATCGCATCCTGGTTGAGGTGCAGTCGAGCTGGTTTCCGCTGTACGACCGCAACCCTCAGACGTTTGTGCCCAACATCATGTCTGCCGGCGCGGATGCGTATAAGCCGGAGACGATCTCGATCTATGGATCGGAGAAGTACCCGTCGCATATTGAGTTCCTGCAGCCGACAGCGGAAGGAAAGTAGAAGGCGGGCATGGCAGAAAAGGCAGCGACACCGATCCAAACCATCAGCTCGCGGGAGGTCTATCGCAATCGATGGACGAGCGTGCGCGAAGATGTGATCGAGTGGGCAGACGGCCAGCGCGGGATCTACGGCGTGGTCGATAAGGATCCGGCGACACTCATTATTCCGCTGGAGCGGACATCTGAAGGCGAGTTCCTGACCCTGGTGCGGCAGTTCCGCTACACAGTGCAAGGAACTTACTTTGAGTTTCCGCAGGGCGGGTGGGAGCGCGCGGATGTGATGCCTGAGGAGCTGGCGCGTGGTGAATTACGCGAGGAGACCGGTCTTGCCGCGGAGACGATGACGGAGCTGGGCGCGCTCTGGATTGCGTACGGCGCCATGCGGCAGCGGCACCATATTTTTCTGGCCGAGGGGCTGAGTCAGGGCGACAGCGCGCGCGAGGCGGAGGAGCACGATATGACCGTGCATCGCGTCTCCGTGGCTGAGTTTGAGCGGATGCTGCTGGACGGACGGGTGCAGGATAACTGCTCGGTTGCAGCGTGGGGCTTGTATTTGGTGCGGATGCGGAAAGCGCTGCTTTAAACTGGGTGAATGCCCTTGTTCTGCGATGTTGCGCTGCCGGTGCCGCTTGATCGGCTGTTTACTTATGCCGTGGCGGAGCTTGTTCCCGCGGCAGGCGCGCGGGTGCTGGTTCCGTTTGGCGGCCAGCGATTGATGGGAGTGGTGGTGCGGGTGCACGAGACGCCGCTGCCAGAGGGGATTGTCGCGAAGCCGGTGCAGGCCGTGCTCGACGCGGAGGCGCTGCTGCCAGAGGAGTTGATGCGGCTGGCGGGGTGGATTGCGAGCTACTACGTCGCACCGCTGGGCGAGGTGCTGCGCGGCATGCTGCCGCTGATGGCGGAGGTGCGGCGGCAGTGGGTGTACCGCATCGCGGAGCAGGGCCGGAAGGTGCTGTATGACGGGGCGGAGAAGGGGTCGTCGCGGCGATCGCGGCTGACCCCGGAGGCGCAGAACCGGGAGTACGCGGTGCTGAACTATCTCGAGGGCGGGGAGGCGGCGAAGGCGAGCGCGCTGCGGTCGGCTGCAAGCGCGGGAAAGGCGCTGCTTGACGGTATGGTGCGGAAGAGATGGCTGACGCGCGAGGCGATGGCCGAGGAGCGGGATGCGCGGCGGGTGGAGCGGGTGGCAGTGGTGGTGGAGCAGGAAACAGAAAAACTGGGAACAGAAGAGCAGAAAACAGAAAGACAGGAAACAGAAAAGCAGGGAATAGAAGAACACGGAACAGGGAACAGCGAACAGGAGTCGTGGGGTGGATCGCAGAGGGTAGGAGATGCGGAGTCGCCAGTAATACAGGATGTGCGGCGGCTGCCTCGTTTGAATGAGAATCAGCTGGCGGTCATGGCGGCGCTGGCTGGCGCGGGTGGGCGCGAAGCATTGCGTGCGCTGCGGGAGCGACTGGGCAAGGCGGGTGTGCCGGAGTCGACGCTAGGCACGCTGGTGCGGCGCGGCCT
>CAXTJC010000096.1:0-8657 GCA_964244225.1 uncultured Acidobacteriaceae bacterium | reverse complement strand
TGGCCGCGGCTGTCGCCGAGGGTGCAATGCAGTATGTTCTGCTGGGTGCGGGGCTGGATACGTTTGGGTTGCGGAATCCGTATGCCGGGCTGCGGGTGTTTGAGGTCGATCATCCCGCGACGCAGGTGTGGAAGCGGGATTTGCTAAGCGCGGCGGGGCTGCTGGGCTCTTTCAGTGCAACGTTTGTTCCGGTGGACTTTGAGACGGATCGCCTGGCCGAGAGGATGGAGGCGGCGGGGTTTGATTCGCGGGCGAAGACGATGTTTGGGTGGCTGGGCGTGGTGCCGTATCTGACGCCGGCAAGCTTTCGGGCGACGCTGCGGCTGATTGCGGACGCGCCCGCGGGAAGCGGTGTGGTGCTGGACTATGGACTACCGCGGTCGGCGCTGCCGCCACTCGAGCAGCTAGAACGCGATTCGCTGATGGATCGCGTGCAGCGTGCGGGAGAGCCCTTTCAGCTCTTCTTTACGCCGGAGGAGATGGCCGGTGAGCTGGCTGGCTTTCGCGCCGTGGAGGACCTTGACGGCGAGGCTTTGAATGCGCTGTATTTTGCGGGGCGGAGCGATGCGTTGCGGGTGGTGGGGACGGCGGGGCGGCTGGTGCTGGCGCTGGTGTGATTCGGGTCAGAGTACAGCCGGAGGCTTCTTCGTAGTCCTGATGAAAAGCAGGTTCCTCGCGGTGCTCGGAATGGAAGAAAGAAAGGCAACGGCGTTGATCCGCCGCTCCCTGGTTAAACCGGGTCTCCTTCGTAGGTTGACGCTCATGGCTTGCTGGCGGCCGGTGGCGGGACGGCGTTGGGGTAGACGTTCGGGATTGGGTCGGTGAGCCGCTTTTCGTCTTCGGGGTGGGGGAAGGGTTTGCGCGGCATCATGGCTTCGCGCTCGGAGGTGTTGTAGAGGAAGATGGCTTCGACGACGGCGGCTTGTTCGAGGTCGTCCGCGCGCAGGTGGTCGTAGGTGTCCATGTCGGAGTGGTGGGTGCGGGTCTCGTAGTCCAGCGGGTCCTGGATGAACTGGAAGCCGGGGAGGCCGACGGCGTCGAAGGCGATGTGATCGGTGCTGCCGGTGTCGCGGCTGGTGACGGTGGAGACGCCGAGGTCATGCAGCGGCGCGATCCACTGGGTGAAGATGGGCGCGATGGCAAAGTTGCTCTGCGCATAGACGCCGCGAATCTTGCCGGAGCCGTTATCGACGTTGTAGTAGGCGTCAAGTGTCTCCCACTCTTTGGTTGGCGTGAGCGTGCCGTGATGGGCGAGGAAGGCGGGCGTTCCTGGCGGATCGGCGACGACGGGCGGCCCGAACGAGCCGAAGTGCTGCTTGACGTAGCCGAGCGAGCCGTAGAGCCCCTGCTCCTCACCGGACCAGAGCGCGATACGGATGGTGCGGCGCGGCTTGACGCCGAGGGCCTTAAGGATGCGGACGGCCTCCATGGCGACGACGGAGCCGGCCCCGTTGTCGGTTGCGCCGGTCCCGGAGATCCAGCTGTCGAGGTGTCCGCCCACCATGACGACCTCGTTCTTGAGCTTCGGATCGGTGCCGGGGATCTCGGCGACGGTGTCGAAGCCGTGCTCGTGATCGCCGGAGAATTTGGTTTCGATGTTGAGTTCAAGCTGGACGGGGACGTTGTTCTGGAGCAGGCGGGCCAGCCGGTTGTAGTGCTCGATCATCATGACGGCGTTGGGGATGGTGACGGCGTTGGCTTTGAGCTGCGCGTTGCGGACGAGGTTGGCGCCGTTGTCGTCGAAGATGATGCCGGTGCCGCCGCCGACTTCGCTGTCGCGGGAGGGCGTGAGGATGGCGAGGACGCCCTCGCTGGCCATCATATCGAGCGCCGCCTTGCGAAGGGCGAGCAGGCGGGCGCGGTCGGCGAGGCGCTGCGCTGGTGTGAGGACGGGAGCGGAGGAACGGGGCCGGGCAGCCTGCGATTCGGCGGTCTCCATTTCCTTGAGCTCCTCGGCGGTGTAGCGGTGGAAGAGGGGTTCGGTGACGTCCGGCGTGGCGCGCGGCGCGCCGAAGAGAACGATCTTGCCGGCGAGCTTGCCCTTGTACTTCGCAAGATCGTCGGCGGTGGATGTGGACGACAGGGCAACCAGGACGACATCGCCGGTGACGGGACCTTTGGTGGCAGGTGACCAGGGGGCGGCCTGGGCCCAGAGCGGCTCCGGATCGGGCGAGACGAGGCGCACCCAGGTGTTGATCTGCTGCCAGCCCATGCCGAACTCGCCCCAGTCTTCGAGATGCGCGTTTTCGAGGCCGATCGCGGTGAGGGTGTCGCGCGTCCAGGCATTCGCCTTCGTCATGTTGGGTGAGCCGGTCAGCCGGGGGCCGATGCCGTCGGTCAGCGCGCCGGCGAACTCCATCACGTGCGAGTGCTGCAGGCCTTCCTCGCGGATGCGGGCGTACATGTTGAGGTCGAGCGTCTCGGTGGCCGGTTGCGGCCCGTAGAAGGAGGGTTCGGGAGTCTTTTTATCGGCGGCGCGTGCGGGGAGCGCGAGAGGAAGGCAGAGACCGGTGAGGGTGGTGAACGAACAACGGCGCAAGAACGCGCGGGAGAGCGGCATAAGCAGAGAACCTCCGGGCAGAGCAGAGCTGAGATCGTAGTTGTACTACGGCAGACGGGCGGGTGGCGGGGTTGCAGAGGAGAAATGTTGCGGGGGCGTTACGAGATGAGGTCGGGCGGGGACGGTCTGATTCGTCGTGGAGGTAGGACCGTGAACCCTCAGGCATATACTTTGGTATATGCCGATTTCCTGAGGTGGAAGTATGCAGCGTACAGCGAAGATCTTCATGAATAACCGGAGCCAGGCGGTTAGGCTACCGAAGGAGTTCCAGTTCTCGACGGCAGAGGTGTACATCCGCAAGGAAGGCGATGATGTGGTGCTTTCGGCCCGTCCATCCGACTGGTCCGCTTATCTGGCATCCGGACCGGTCGCTTCAAACGAGTATATGAACGATGTTGAGGATCCTCCAATGCAGGAGCGAGAGCCCTGATGCCTCGCTTAATGCTCGATACGGATATTTCTTCCTACATCATGAAGCGCTCCCATGCGCCCGTTCTGCGAAGGCTGGCGGAGCTCGCTCTCGGCGACGTTTGCATATCGGTGATCACGCAGTCTGAGCTGTTGTACGGCGTTGAAGTATCGCCGAGACACCAGAAAGATCAGGAGGCGCTCGATGGCTATTTACGACATGTCCAGGTGTTGCCATTCTCCGAGGACGCCGCTTTGCAGTACGCACAGATTCGGGCAGCGCTGAAGACGAGCGGGGGCATGATTGGGGCGAATGACTTGTTTATCGCGGCCCATGCGCGGTCTCGGGATCTTACACTCGTGACGAATAACACTCGGGAGTTCAGCCGAGTCGAAGGTCTGAAGCTGGAGAACTGGGTCGGGGTGTAGGAACTCGGTTGCGGTTTACAGCTTTCCCGACGTGGAAATGAAGTCTAGCGGCGCTTTATCTGGCGGCGTGTCCAGGAAAAAGCCATGTACGCGAGCGAGATGCCGCCGACGAGGAGGCCGGCAGGCAGGCCGAAGCGACGGTAGGTCAGGTTGTAGTTCAGCTGATGGCCGGAGGAGTTCAACACGAGGAAGCCGAGGATGGCCAAGAAGGTGACGGCGAAGAAGGCGGCAAAGCCGGCGGCTGTGCCCATGAGCAGGCAGGTGAACCAGCCGAGCTCCCCGATGGGGATGCCAAGAAAGGTGTCGCCGCGGGGCTTGGTGGGGATGCGGGCGGAGCGGCTGTGGGGGGCTTGGTTCATGGGAGGGGTCACGGAAGGGTCACTCAAAGTAGAATACTGCCTTATGGCTGAAAGCGTTCCAACGAGTCTTGTGCAGCCGGACCAGGTTGCGCGTGAGGCGATACCCCGGCGATCTCCTAACGGAATTGCGTTTGCTTCTTTTGGCGACACACGGATTGAGGCGCGGGATCTGGAGCGGCTGGTGCAGGCGGTTCCGGATGGAATTGCGAAGGCGCTGAATCATTCGGCCTACTTCTTTGTTCCGCTGGCGATCAGCCGAGCGCGCGCGGGTGCGATTGGGGTAAAGCCGGAGGAGGATGAGACGCTGGTGGCGCCGGTCTATACCTCCGAGCTAAGCGAGCAGGCGACGTGCCACAGGAATGTGCTGATGGGCGAGACGGACGCGGTCTTCATCTCGGCGCGGCTGCTGTCGGATCGGTTCGCCCTCTCGTTTGAGTTCTTTATTAATGTTGGGCATGGATTTGTGGACGCCGCGGGTGTTCCCGAGGCCTTTTCGGAGGCGGTCTGGCGGCAGGCGGAGGCGGATCTTCGCGGGGAGACCAGCCAGGATGCGTGGGAGAATCGGTCGCGCGCGCGGCAGAGCGCCAGCGAGGGTCTCATGGACGAGAAGGCGCGGTCGGCTTTCTTTGAGGCGGCGTTTGCGGATGCGGTTGCGATCTACTTGCTGTCGCTCGCCGTGGACTTCGACTATGCGGAGTTGCGCGAGCGGGAGTATCCGTTGCTGGCGCCGCAGGCCCTGGCGGAGCGGCTGCGGCTAGTGGCGGCGCTGTTTCCTCCGAATGCGGGCTATGAGTTTGCGATTCGCTATCGGCGGCGGCCCTAGTCCGGGTTAATGGCCGCAGTGGTAGGGGTGTCCGGCGAGAATGGTCAGGGCGCGGTAGATCTGTTCGGCCACGACGACCTGCGCGAGGGCATGCGGCAGGGTCATGGGGCCAAGGGAGAGGACGAAATCGGCGCGCGTGTGGGCCGCGGCTGACCAGCCATCTGCCGGGCCGATCGCGGCGAAGATGTGCTGCTGTCCGGAGTCGCGAAGTCGGCCGAGGTGAGCGGCGAACTGCTGCGATGTGAATGACTTACCGAGGCTGTCAAAGAGAAGGAGTGAGGCGCGGGCGCGTCCGTGGCTGCGCCGATTAATGGCGTTTAGCAGGGCTGATTCCTCGGCGAAGGCCTCAAAGCTGCTGGGTTCGTAGTAGTTGGCACGGGTTAGGTAGTCTTGGACCAGGGTGAAGGCCGGTTCGGAACGAATGCGCCGCGGCGCGGGGGTGATGCAGGCAAGGTGGATGGTCATCCTGTTGCTTCCAAATATGACATATAGGAAATAGCAGCTCCCTGTCTACGGATTATTGTAGATTCCGAGTTGCTGACAATACTGTGCGGCGTGGAAATCATGCGGCTTGTGCGGTTTTGCGGCAGGTGCTGATGATCAGGACATGGATGGCGCTGAGGCGGGCTTTGCGTTTTCAACAGCTTCGCGAAATGTTGCCTGAGTGCTGATAACCAGCCGCACTTTCTCGTCAGTCTCTCTCTAGCGTCTGGCCTTTGGCCCCTGATTTGCATTGCATTGGCCAAGACTTAACAATTCTACCGAGTATGGGAGCTATTCCCTGTACTCCTGTCCCACATCCTGCCCAGGGTGACTCAATACGTTCCTCGGAGAACCATTGATGAAGAAGTTGGTCGGACTATCCTTAGCCTTTCCGCTCAGTGTGATGAGCTTCGGTCAGGCGATCTCTGTAAACGGCGGATCGATTCAAGGCACCATTACCGACTCTACGGGCGCGGTTGTACCGAACGCGCCGATCACGATCACGGGCGTCGATACCGGATCGGTGAAGCAGGTTACGGCTGATGGATCGGGCTTCTACTCCGTGGGTCCGTTGAACCCGGGAAACTATCGTGTGACCATCGCGTCGCCAGGTTTTCAGAAGTTGGAGGTAACTACGGTCGTCCGAACGGGAACGGTAACAACCGGGAGCTTTAAGCTGACGGTCGGCCAGTCCTCTGAGACGATTGAGGTAAGCGCCGGACAGCTCCAGATCAATACCGACCAGCCAGGGGTTGCGGGGGTAGTCACTCGGGAGCAGATCGAATCTCTCCCGATCAACGGACGCAACTTTCTTGATGTAGCCCAACTTCAGCCGGGCGTCGTTCTTCAGAGCGGTGATACCTTCGACCCCACCAAGGCGGGATACTCGGCGATCTCAGTGGGTGGTGTTTCTGGACGAACAACGCGCATTCTTCTGGACGGTCAGGACATTACTGACGAGACGGTTGGCACAACTATTCTGAATGTTACGACTGGGGCCATCGACGACTTTCAACTTAATCGTTCGACCCAGGATGTCTCGGGTGAAGTAACTTCAACGGGACAGGTGCTCGTTTCGACCCGATCCGGTACAAACGCCTTCCATGGCCAGTTGTTCGGGCAATTTCAGGATCATCGCGCGGGCTTTGCCAAGACGACAGGCGGATTCGACTCTCCTTTTCAGCGAGATCAGTTTGGCGGTGCACTCGGCGGCCCAATTATTAAGGACAAACTCTTCTTCTTTGCAGATGCTGAGCGCATCAAGCAGGATCAACAGAGCAGCGCGACGACCAGCACAAAGTTCTCAGCGATCACGGGTGCCTTTCCTTTCTTTCCTTCGCCCTTTCGTGACACATACTCCACAGCTCGCATCGACTACAACGGCCCGAAAGGAGGGCATTATTTTGTTCGCGGCGCATATGATGTCAACTCGGATGTCTCTAACTACAACAGCCTCTACTCGCTCTATCAGACGCGGAATAATGTTCCGGCAATTGTTGGCGGTGTTGATTTCACGACAGGTAGATTCACGCACTCCTTCCGCGGAGGCTACGAGAAGTTCCACAACCTGCTGACGGACGGCACGGCTGGTGTTTCATCAATCTACAATCCGACAACCATGATTAAGCCAAACACCCCTGTGACCTTGTACAACGTCCAGGACAACTTCTTCGCGGGACCCAACTTTCTGGCTCCACAGGGAACCTATCAGTCAGACAAGCAGCTGCGTTATGACGGCACGTGGACCAAGGGCAAGCACAGCGTCAAATTCGGCGCCAGCATGAACCGGCTCCTGGGCGGCGGCTTTGCCGCATTTTACGGACCTTCCCTTTTTACTCAGTTCGGCCCTTCCAGCGTTTTGACAAACTGCCCCGCTGTAGCTAACGGAAACTGCGCGTCGGACCCTCTGAATGGCTATGCAGCGCAAGCCTATGTACTTGGCAATGGAAACGGCTTCTTCTCTGAAAAGCCGGGCTTTGGGCTTTCCGGCGGCGGACTTCAAGACTGGCGGAGCGGGGCCTACATTGCCGACAGTTGGAAGGTGGCCAGCTACTTTACTGTAGTGGCCGGACTCCGCTGGAGCGTTGATACCGATCGCGCTAACCAGGATGTCGCCACGCCGCTCTGCTCGAGTCTTAACGCATCTTTGCAGTTTGCTGGCTGCACAGGAAACACTCCGCTCTTCGATCAGTATCAGGCTGGTCTAGGTAAACGCGCGCATCAGCCATACGGCAATTTTGGTCCGCAGGCTGGGTTTGTCTTCAGCCCCGGAAATCATAAGACCTCTATTCGCGGAGGTGCCGGCATCTTTTATGAGAGTGACATCTTCAACAACACCTCCAACGCCCGTAGTTACGTTGTAAACGCAAATGGTAATTACTTCAGCAATGCTCAGGTCTGCGGAGGAACAACGAAGCTTACGATCCCAGGTGTGGGAGTCGTGAACTCCGTAAACGGTGTTTCGCTCACGACTATCTGCGCCGAATCCATCGCACAGGCTGCGCCACAGATCAATGCCCTTAAGGCGCAGTATCAGGCGGCATCTTCGACTGGAGGTCCAAATCCGGGTTATATAGGTAGCCCGGGTGGTGGGCTAAAAGCGGGTGGAGTCTACGGTGCCCCCTACGTCACGCCCTATTCTATTCAGCTCAACGGAGGGATCCAGCGCGAGATTGCCAAGGGTACGATTCTAAGTGTGGATTATGTCCACAACGCAACGATCAAAATTCCTCTTCTTATCGATGTAAACCATGTTGGAGCAGCACGCTACCTTAATCTGGCCGCTGCTCAGAACGCGATTGCGGCGACGACGGCGGCGGAAGGTTGCACCGGCGGGTACTCCTCGGCCGCAATCACCTGCGCTATCGCGGCAGGCGCTAACATCTCTACCTTCGCCGGGAACGGGCTTGACTCTGGGAATCAACTTCTCGGTGGTTATGCTGCTAGCGCTTTCAATCTGACACCAGCAACAGGTGCTGCCTTCGGGGGTGCCAATCCAAACGTTGGCCTAGGCCAATTCATTCTGCCGGTTGGGCGATCCGGCTATGATGCCCTTCAAATGGTGCTCCAGGAGCAAAAGGCTCACCCTGCTCCAGGCATTGTGAGCAGTAACTTTCAGGTTGCTTATTCGTTCTCCCGAATTGTCAATGCGCTTGGCGGCAGTGCACAAAATGTGTCAGGCGATCAATTCTTCAACTCTCCACCTTGGGATTACGATAATCCGAATCAATATATGGGCCGGTCCAGTCTCGATCGCAGCAATGAGTTGAGCTTTGGCGGAGATCTTGATGTCAAGTATGGTGTACGGCTTAGCGCAATCGGGCATTTTTACTCCGCAACGCCGACATCATTAGTGATTGACGATCAAGGCACGGGTGTTCCGGGAGAGATCTTTCGGTCAGACGTGACCGGGGATGGAACGGTAGGCGATCTGGTTCCGGGCACTCTGCCCGGCGATTACATGCATCGGATCAAGGGATCCGGCCTGAATAAGCTCATCAATTCATACAATGCGACGAATGCAGGACAGCCTACGCCGGCGGGTCAGGCGTTGATCACATCCGGCCTGTTTACAGCGAGTCAGCTTTACGCTGCA
>CAXTJC010000095.1:8043-8695 GCA_964244225.1 uncultured Acidobacteriaceae bacterium | reverse complement strand
CGAATGCCGACCGACGTGAGCAGCACCAGGAAAAAGCAGAGCATCACCAGCACCAGAGCGGCGTTCATGTGGGGCAGGCCGGTGGTCAGGGCGCCGCGCAGGCCCTCGCTCATATAGACGATCGGGTTGACGAGAACGGCGATCTGCAGCCAGCGCATGTGGGTGAGCGCGGCCCAGGGATAGTAGACGCAGCCCAAAAATGTGATCGGCATGACGACGACGCCGAAGATGAGGCCGATCTGCTGCGGCTTCACGCTGGTGCCGATGGTGAGGCCGAGCGCGCCCGAGACCAGGCTTGAAAGCGCCATCACCGTGAGCAGGAACGGCCAGTTGGAGACGTGCGCGACGACCGGCGTGGCGGGAACGTAATAGGCCATGGGAAAGACGATAGCGGCGGCGATCATGCTCTGCAGCGCGGAGAAGACGATCTTCTCGATGGCGACGGCGGCGACCGGTAGCGGACACATGACGCGGTCGTCGATCTCACGGGTGACGCCGAACTCCTGCGCAAGCGGCAGAGCGACGGCGGCGATGCCCGAGAACATGATGGCGACGGCCATCAGACCGGGCAGCAGGATGGTCGAGAAGTTCGCGCCTACCATGCTGGCCGTGGGCGTCATGGCGGCGGAGCCCATGTGCGGCATGATCACGG
>CAXTJC010000095.1:0-8033 GCA_964244225.1 uncultured Acidobacteriaceae bacterium | reverse complement strand
GACAAACAGGAAGAGCAGCGGGTTCATGCAGACGCGGATGACGAAGGGCAGCAGCTCTCGCCGGAGCACGAAGAGATCGCGCAGAAAGAGACCTCCGAAGGCGCGCAGATACTGCTGCTGGCGTGTGACGGGCGATGCGGTGAGGACGGCTACGGCTTCCATGATGGCTCCTTAGTCCATGCGCGAGCTACTCGCGCAGATCGCGGCCGGTAAGCCGGATAAAGACGGTTTCGAGGCTGGGTTCGGTGATGGTGAGGTCGCGCAGACCGAAGGGGTCCGCGGTGCGCACGACGTCCGAGAGCAGGCCGTCGACGGGCTGGGCGAATACGCGGACGCCGCTCTCTGTCTGCTCGACGGCGGTAATGCCGGCGAGGGCGCGAAGGCTCTCGGGCAGGCTGGCGCGACCGGCTGGGTCGTGCAGGTCGAGCTCGTAGATCTTGCCGGCGCCGACTGAAGCCTTGAGCGCGGCGGGGGTGTCTTCGACGAGAATCTTGCCGTGGTCGATGATGGCGACGCGCTCGCACAGCTCGTCGGCCTCTTCCATGTAGTGTGTCGTGAGGACGACGGTGATGCCCTGCGATCGCAGCGCGCGGACGGCGTCCCACATGGCGATGCGGCTCTGCGGGTCGAGGCCGGCGCTGGGCTCGTCGAGGAAGAGAACCTTGGGCCGGTGCGCGATGGCGCGGGCGATCTGCACGCGCTGGGCGAGGCCGCCCGAGAGCTGCTGCGGCCGGGCCTCGGCGCGCTCGGTCAGATGGAACTGATCGAGCAGTTCGCGGGTGCGGGCGGTCGCGTCGGCGCGGGAGAAGCCGAAGTAGAGGCAATGAAAGTGCAGGTTCTCGAAGATGGTGCAGGCTCGGTCGAGTGTGTTGTACTGCGGAACGACGCCGATCTGGCGGCGGCTGATGGCGGGGTGCGCGACGACATCGATGCCGGCGATGTGCACGCGGCCGGAGGTAGGCAGCGCGCGGGTGGTGCAGATGCTGATGGTCGTTGTCTTGCCGGCACCGTTTGGGCCGAGCAGGCCGAAGATCTCGCCCTCGCGCACGCTGAGGTCGATTCCGTCGACAGCGACGACCTGCTGCTTGCCGTCGTAGACCTTACGGAGATGTTCAATCGCGACGATCACGTGCAGAGACTCCGGGGGCCTGCGGCCAGTCTCGATTATAGGAGGCGGAGGGAGGAAGCAGGCCGACACTACCGGAAGGAGCCGTGACGAGGCCGCAACTGCACTCCTTTCAGCCGCGGCACCTTTTAGCCGCGCGCCTATCTTGCCGGGCGTTTCTTGCCGCGGCAGGAAGGCCGCGACGTAGAATGAGGACATGTCACGTGGATGGGAGAGCAAATCCGTGGAAGAACAGCAAGCGCAGGCCAAGGTTCCGCCACCTGACACCCGCGTCGCTGATGCCGCGGATGCTGAGACGAAGCGCAAGCGGCAGGCGCTCGAGATGCAGCGCGAGCGCATTTTGTCGGAGCGCACGGCGAGCCCGCACAGACGATCTGCTCTCTCCATGGCCCTGGCCGATGTGGAAGAGAAGCTGACTGAGCTGGGCTGGTCGATCCACCTCTAGCGCCTGCTCGCGACCTACTTTGCTGGATCGCGCCGGTTGAAGGTGGTGGAGTTGCCCTGGTCGATGCTGGTCATCAGGATGGAATGGATATTGACGTGCGCGGGACGGCTGACGGCCCAGAGGATCGCGTCGGCTACGTCAGCGGCCTGGAGCGGCGTGATGTTCTCATAGACCTTGGCTGCCCGTGCTGCGTCGCCGCGAAAGCGCACCGTGCTGAAGTCGGTCTCGACCATGCCGGGATCGATCGAGGTTACACGCACGGGCGTTCCCATCAGATCGAGTTTGAGCGCTTCACTCAGCACGCGCTCGGCTGCTTTGGTCGCACAATAGACAGCCCCACCGGCGTAGGTTTGATGGCCGGCAGTCGAGCCAAGGCTGACCACGTGGCCGCGACCCCGCTGCACCATGCCGGGCACTACGGCGCGGCTGACGTACAGCAGACCTCTGACGTTGGTGTCGATCATCTCCTCCCAGTTTTCCGGATCGTCCTCGTACAGCTTGCCCAGGCCGCGGCTTAGGCCGGCGTTGTTGATCAGGATGTCGATCGCCTGCCACTCGGCAGGAAGGCTGCCGGACTCGCCAAGCAAAGCATTGACGGCGGCACGGTCTCTGACGTCGAGTTCTGCGCTGTGTACGGCCTGCGCACCTGCCTCCTTGAGGCTGGGTTCAAGGGCCTTTAGCTTGTCCAGCCTGCGCGCGCAGAGCAGCAGCTTCGCGCCGGCCTCCGCGAAGGCATGTGCGGTAGCGGCGCCGATGCCTGAGCTGGCGCCGGTGATAAGGACTACTCGCCCGCGCAACGCGTCTTGTATGGTCATAACTCTGTCTTCTCCTGCATTGCTTCGACGTTAGACGCAGACGTTGCCGATCGGCAAGATCGCCCTACAAACAGAAGAAAGCCGACCGGAGTTCCGATCGGCTTCTTCCTGCTGGCCTGGAGCCTTACTGCGGGTTGGAGGTTCCCTGAGGCAGCGGTGCGTCACCGGCGGCGCTGGGGGCTGCCTGCTGTACGCCGATCGCATCACCCGAGACGACAAGCTGGACGCGGCGGTTCTTTGCCTTGCCTGCCGCCGTGCCGTTGTCAGCCACGGGGTTGTTCTTGCCGTAGCCGGTAGCGGAGGTGTTTGCCATTGGGACACCCTGTGAGACGAGGAAGTCGCGTACGCCGCCCGCGCGGTTTTCCGACAGCTTCTGGTTGTAGTCGTCGCCGCCGACCGAGTCCGTATAGCCCTCGATCTGCAGCTTCAGACCGGGGTACGCCTGCAGGATGCCGGCAACCTTGGCGAGCGCGATCTTCGCGTCCGGCTTGAGCGTGTACTTGCCGGTGTCGAAGAGAACGTCGGACATGTTGACGATCAGGCCGCGAGCGGTCTCGCTGGTGGCGAGGACGCTGTTGAGCTGCGCGCGCAGCCGCTCGCGGATGGCGTTGGCATCATCCGCACTCTTGTTGGCGGCGGCGGCCTTGGCGCGAGCCTCGGCGGCCTCAGCCTCGGCGCGGGCACGCTCGGCGTCGGCTTGTGCCTTGGCAGCGGCGGCTTGCTGTGCTTCCAGCTGCGACTGTTGGGCCTGCATCTGCGAAGTCTGGGCCTGCTGCTCGGCCGCACGTCGGGCATCGACAGCTTGCTGCTGCCGCTCGGCGGCCTGCTTGCGCAGAGTCACGATGCGCGCGTCTTCAGCCCGCTGCACGACCTGGCGCGCATAGGTGATGGCCATCTTCCGATCGCCCTTTTTGTTGCGGTCGATGTCAGAGGCGTTCTTCAGGTCCTGATTGGCCTGCGCCATGATGTCGGCGGCGTACTTGTCGGCGCCCGTCGCCTGCGCGATGCGCATGGCGTTATAGGCTTCGTAGATCTCAAGCGGCGATTTTTCGTCGCGGGTGATCGGGTTGGCATTCGTCTTCGAGCCGTCCGTCTCCGCGTAGGCGCCGCGCGGCAGCAGCGAATAGTGCGCGTTCACCTTCTCGAGCACGCCCTGGGTCTTATCCTGGATGATCTGGTTTTCCATGACGACGACGTCACTCGGCTGCGAGACGGAGAAGTAGGGTTCGGCCGTCACGATCAGGCCAAAGGATTGCAGTGAGGTGGTCACGGTGATGTTGTTCTTGGTGCCCGCCGGCAGGACCTCGCCCAGGTTGTTCGGGCGGCCGTCGGGCGTGATGGCCCACAGAACGTAGGTCAGATACTCGGGGCCGAAGCCGTTGGCGGGGGTCAGACCCTGGAACCGGGCATCGATCGTGATGCTGCCGCGCTCGCTCTTGACGGTCGCCTCGCCCTTGCCGCCGGGCAGAAGCGTGGTGCCCTTGAAGCCGATCTTGGTAGAGCCGCTGCGGTGGAAGTAGTTGACGGCGTCCAGGTCGCGCTGCACCACCTTCACGCGATACAGGTAGATCCCGTCCTTCTGCTGTACGGCCTCTCGGGCCTCCTGCGGCGTGATGTTGGAGGTTGGGTTTGCTTCCTGGGCGAAGGAGCGAGAGGAACCGGAGAAGAACAGGCCGGCGAGTAAAAGGGCGCTTCCGCCCTGAAGTATGTGTGACGTGCGTTTCATAAACGATCGATCTCCTGACAGACAGCTGGCCGAGCTCCTCGAAACTCGTTCATTCAATGGGAAATCACGGCCACCTGATGCGATGCGGCTGCACCGGCAAAGGTTCGTCCGCGCGTTCCGTCGGCTCTAACACTTTCGTGTGCGGACGGAGCGAGAGATGGCTTGGGGATTGCTGATAAAAGACTTGGGAGTGCATGTTTTCTAGTTCTTTAAAATTGTGGGCCTACGAAGGTCTGGTCAAGTCACAGATGTATTGAGCCGTCCAAACGAAAAGCAGGTTCCTCGCGTTGCTCGGAATGGGAGAAAGAAAAGCAAGGGACTTGATTCAAGTCTCCTTAAGCGACTCGGGTGGAAAACGAAAGCAGATCCTCCGCCTTCGGCGAAGGATGACAAATCAAAGGCGAAGGATGACAGGTCAAGGACGTGGAAGGACCGTAGGTTGTGCTGCGGAGAACGTCCGAGCGTCAGGCCTGCGCGCCGCTCGACCGCTGCACGAAGTGGTAGGGCGGCCAGGGGCCGGAGAGCTGCATGCGGCATTCCTTCAACTGCTGGGTCGCGGAGCTGTATTTATTTTGATAGCGCTCGACCGTCTTGCCGTCGATCAGATGGGCGATATCGAGCAGCATCTTGCCCGATTCCATGCGCTTGCAGGTGATCTCTTCGGCAAGGGGAAGGAACATGCGATGCATCTGGACCGAGAGCGCGCGGGCCTTGCTCTGGCGCTCGCGCTGCCGTGTCGCACTCTCGCGCAGACTGGTGAGGTACTGCTGGCCGACGGTCATATCGCGCAGCGAGTTGCCCGGGCAGGTGTCGTCGACGAGCACCTTCAGGTGCATCTCGGCCTTGCCGCGCAACCGCTCTACATTGGCCTGAAAGTGCTTCTGGTTCGAGCGTACGGAGCGCCTGAGCGCCTCGTCGTCACCAAACGTGGTGCCGAAGCGGAAGGGCAGCACGGTGGAGTGCTTGAAGCAGTCCGCGATGACGCGCGCATGGTCCCGCTGCGCCGGTTGGTCCATGCGGGCAGCGTCCTCCGGCAGGTGCTCGGAGACGATGACGGCCAGATCCCCGGCCGGAAAGAGAAACGTCTGGTTGTTGAAGAGTCCCTGCACACCCTCAAGCGGGGTGGGACGGCGATGTCGGCAGAGCGCAGGAAACGCCTGTCGCTCTGCAATACAGTAGGCATACCATGCCATAAGATCGTCTGACCTTCCTCGAAAACTCCCCGGCCGTACCTCAAACGTGCGGCGCGAGGACAATATTTACGGTTGGGCCGACCTGGTTCATCGGCCTCCTAACACTCTGGCGCGCTTGTTCATCAAACTGTGCCGAATGCGAGTCGGATAGTAAGCCCGCCACACCAGAGTTGGCAATGCCTTGTTACAGAAAAAAATTGAAGCTGTCCGGTGCACGGGTTTACCTTAGGGCATGCCTCGATTCAGACTGGACCTCTGCCCCATTTTCCGGCTCTCCGTCGTGACACTGCTCGTGTTCGGCTCACACCTGCTGCACGCGCAGGCGGCCGCGCCCAAACCTCCGCCGGATGTTCTGATCTTCTCGAACGGCGACCAGCTGACCGGAAAGCTGGTTCAGGCGATCGCCGGAACTGTTACGTTTCACAGCGACATGGCGGGCGACATCAGCGTGCCTTTCGACAAGGTGAAGGAGCTGCGGTCGGGCGGCAGCTATGCCCTGCTCGAGAAGGATCGGAAGGTGATCGGGGCGCTGGTGCGTCCGGGCTCGGTCAAGGTTGAGGACGGCAAGCTGAGTGTGACCTCAGGCGAGCAGGTGGTGCAGACTATCCCGGTCGGCGATGTGGGCTACCTGATTGAAGAGCCGACCTTCCGCCGCGAGGCGAACCCGCACCCGAGCATCTGGTATGGCTGGAACGGGACCGTCTCGGCCGGCGCCACGGTGGTGCGAGCGACCCAGAGCGCGACCACCTTCAATGCAGCCGCGGCTTTGATCCGCACCTTTCCCACAGTGGCCTACCTGCCGCCGCGCAATCGCACGCTGGTCGACCTGAGCGAGACCTACGGCACGCAGCGCTCGCCGGGCGCGATTCCGCAGACAAACCCGCCGCTGCCGGAGCAGATCGTCAAGACGAACATCTTTCACGCCGATGCCGAGCAGGATGAGTACCTGAGCCAACGCTTCTACTACCTGGGCGAGGTCGCGTTCGACCACAATTATGCGCTGGGCCTGAACCTGCAGCAGATCTACGGGGCCGGCGTCGGCTGGACGCCGGTGATGAGCGCCAAGCAGCGGCTGGACCTGAAGGCCGACGTGCACTACGAGAAGCAGGCGTTCTTCAACGCGGCGGGCAACGTGAACCTGTTCGGGTCCACATTTACGGAGAGCTACCGCCGAAGCCTGCCGCACAACATCGTCTTTACGGAGCTCGGCAACGTTATCCCGAGCTGGAACAATACGAACGCCTACTCGGCCAATGCCACGGCGGCGCTGGCGTTGCCGGTCTATAAAAGATTCGCGGCTAACCTGAGTGTGACCGACAACTTCATCAACAATCCATCGCCCGGCTACCAGAAGAGCAGCTTCCAGTTCGTCTCGGGCATCAGCTACACATTGAAGTAGCGCTTAAGGGTGAAGGCGGCATCGCCTTGCTTGGGCTAGCGGTTTATTGGCCGCCGCGCAGCAGCCGCAGCACCGGGTCGGGCAGATCGTCGTGCGCGCTCTTGAGCAGAAGCGCAAGGTCCCAGAGCTGCGTATCGGTGAGGCGCTGCCCGTAGGAGGGCATGCCCGCAACCAGGTTTCCCTTGGCAGTGGCCTGATAGAGGCTCCCGGCGGACTGAGCGATGGCATGCCCGCCGGCGGTGTTGCTGCGATCCCAGAATTGCGCGGCCGAGGGGCCCTTGCCGTTCTTTCCCGGGCGGCCATGACAGCCGGCGCAGTTGGCCGCATAGATTCGTGCGCCGCTCTCGAAGACCTCCTCGCTGGTGCCGAAGGGCGCGGCCGGCGCCCTGCCGATGGGTGTTAACTGCGACGAGGCAGCGGCGGGCGAAGGACTAGTGCCAGGGCCGGCAGGGGATGAAGGCGCTGGTGCGGTCGGCGCTGAAGAGGGTCGCGCGGGAGAGACGGCGTCAGGGGTGCGCCGCGACGGAGCTGGTCCAGATTGAAGCTGCGGAGAAGCCACTGGCTCGGCTGGAACACCAGCTGCCGCACCTGTGTGTCGATAGAGGTAGGCGCCGCCCGCCAGTACCGCTGCTATGACTGCGAGGCCGCCGAGAGTCTTTCCTGATCCGCCTGTGGCGTGCTTTGCGCCGCCCCGAGTTGCCCGCCGCTTCGCCATCCGTTCTCTGCGCCTTCTTCTCTACCACGCCGGCACGACTCTGCCCGTGGATGTTCTAATGGGGATGCCCGCTAAGGCCGCCCTTGATCGAAGTCTTCACCTTAGCAAAGCCGCGGGCAGAGGAGTCTGTGGAGTGCGTGGTTTCCGTTCTGGCTGGATGGCGTTCACAGCGCCCGTCGTTCTGTTCTTGATGTTTCTTCCCACCGCTGCCCGGGCGCAGACACGGCGTCCGCGACGGGAGACGAATGCGAATCGCCGGGCGCGGATCGAGCGCGAGATTCAGGATACCTACTCGCACCGGTATGAGATCGCCGGCGGCGGCGGGTATCTGCGCTTCCGCTCCGGAGAGTACCTGCAGAAGAACAACGAGGTCACCTTCTTTGGCAGCACAACCTACTTCCTGAACCCGAAGCTGGGCATTCTGGGCGATGTGCATGGTGCGTATGGCAATGCGAAGATCGGCAACAACATCTTCAATCTGAAGAACCCTCAGATCTCCGAGTACACCTTTACGGCCGGTCCGGAGTACCGCTTCTACGCGCAGCAGAAGACGTCGGTGACCGGGTTCGTGACAGCCGGCATCGGATATGGCAAGTTTGCCAGCTCGTCCAAAA
>CAXTJC010000094.1:0-8706 GCA_964244225.1 uncultured Acidobacteriaceae bacterium | reverse complement strand
AGAACGGCGCGGTTGATCCTTGCGCCAGGCGCTCGAAGTCTTCTTTCCGCTGAGCCTTGTCTTGGCGAACACGGCTGAGCCCGGGGCACGGTAGCCTGTAGGAAGCCGTGCACCCAACGCTTCTTCACATCGGACATCTTTATCTGCCCACGTTTGGGCTGCTCGCGGCGCTGGGGCTGGCGGCGGCGATCTTTCTTTCACTGCGCACGGCTGTGATGGCGGGGATCTCGCCCGATGGGCTATGGAACGCGGGGCTGTTCGCGGTGTTTGCGGCGTTTCTTGCGTCGCGCCTGCTGCTGGTGGTGTTTAACTTCAGGAGCTTTCTTTCGGCGCCGGTGCTGCTGCTGATGGTGCCGTCGCTGACGGCGGCGGGTCTCGCGCTGGCGGCTGTGGCTGTGGTGATGTATCTCAAATGGCATCTGCTGCCGCTGCTGCCCTCGCTCGACGCGTGGGCGGCGCCGGCGACGCTGCTGTGGGCGTTTCTAGCGATGGGGCATCTGGCGGAGGGATCGGACCCGGGGCTGCCGACGCGGCTTGGGCTGAAAACCTCACTGGCTGGATACCGGGAGCAGCCGGTGGCGCTCTATGCGGCGGTGCTGGCCTTGGCGGTGACGGCGGTGCTGTACTCGCTACTGAAACAGAGACGAGCGGCAGGGTGGGTTGCGGGTGTAGGGCTGGTGCTGGTGGGAGTGGAGCAGTTTGGGCTGAGTTTTCTGCGGATTCCGTATTTGTATGAGCCGGATTCGGGAATGACGTGGCTGGATCCTTTGCAGTGGGTGGCGGTGGGGATGGTGGTAGTGGGATGGGCCTTGCTTGCTGCAAAAGAGCCATCTGGAGCTACTCATCGCTGGCGCGGCAGACCGGGATCCCGTTCAAAGTACACCGCAAGACATAATTTGTAGATGTGGAAGGGACGAGCAGCAGCAGTATGAAGGGTGCGCGGGTTTAAGGAAGGTCTGATCAAGTCTTGAAAGTATGACCAAGCTGACCTCAGCGGCTGAAGCCGCATTGCATCTGAAAGCACTTACGGCATGGCTGAAGCCATGCCCTTAATCAGAGGTCGATTGAATCAGAGTGTCCCTAGATCTCAGATCGCGCTTTGCCAAGATAGCGGCTTCCTACACTGAAGCACACTTTAGAAGAAGATGGAGCTGAGGGAGAGCTAGCGATGCCGTCGAAGAACATGCTGCCGAAGGGGCAGCGTCACCGGTCGGTTCGGGCGGAGTACCGGGCGACGCGCGGGGTGGAGGAGCCTGTTGCGCCGGTTATCCCAGTGCTCGAATTGGATCCGTATGCGCCGGGGGCGAATGAGGCGACGCACAGCATTGCGGTGCCGGCGGAGGCGCGCGGTCTGCGGCTCGATCAGTATCTGGCGCAGGCGATTCCGGAGATCTCGCGCTCGCGAGTGCAGCTGCTGGTGGAGCATGGGCAGGTGCTGATCAATGGCGCTGTTCCCAAGGCGAAGCATAAGGTGGCACCGGGCGAGATGATCGTGATTCAGGGATCGCCGCGGCCGGCTCCGCTCAAGGCGACAGCCGAGGACATTCCGCTCGAAATTATTTACGAGGATGAGTCGCTGGCGATCATCAACAAGCCCGCGGGGATGAGCGTGCATGCGGGCAATGCGGCCCCGGTTCCTGAAGCGCCGGGCGAGGCGGATGAGGATGCAGCAGCCCAAGATGCTGACCCACGATCGTCGGGCACGCTGGTGAATGCGCTGATGCATCACTTCGCGGGAAAGCTGTCGTCGGTGGGGGGCGAGCTGCGGCCGGGGATTGTGCATCGGCTGGATAAGCAGACGAGCGGGCTGATTCTGGTGGCGAAGGACGACCGGACGCACACGAAGCTCTCGGAGGCTTTTGCCGAGCGGTCGGTCCACAAGACATACGTTGCGCTGGTGCAGGGGCATCTGCGCAAGGATGAGACGACGGTGACGCTGCCGATCGGCCGCGACCTGATCCGGCGGACGCGGATGACGACGCGGCGGCCGCTGGAGGCGGTAGGGGTGCGGAGCGCGATCTCGCATGTGCATGTGGTAGAGCGGCTGCAGACGGGCTTCGGCGCGTTCACGCTGGTGGAGGTGACAATTGAGACCGGGCGAACGCACCAGATACGCGTGCATCTGCAGGCGCTGGGGCATCCGGTGGTGGGCGATACGGTGTATGGAGCGGCGGCGGTGCTGCGCGGGCCGGAGGGCCGGACGCTCGAGCTGGGGCGAAATTTTCTGCATGCGGCGAAGCTTGCGCTGGCGCATCCGCGTACAGGAAAGCCGCTGGTGGCGGAGGCTCCGCTGCCGAAGGAGCTGGTGCGGTTTCTGGCGGATCTGCGTGGCTAGAACCAGCCTGTTGCCGGTTTGAGGGGGGTACCTCAGGGGCTAAAGCCCCGCCTCTTTGCCGACGTGAATGTCTGGGCTAAAGCCCAGACCTACCTAGAAGCAAAGACGCTACACCTGATCCGACCTGTTCAACCTAGCAGCTTAAACCTCTTACTCCTGTCTGGGCTAAAGCCCAGACCTACCTAGGGAAGGTCTGATTCAGTCAAAAGGAGTTTAGCCGGTCCGAGCAAAAAGCAGGTTCCTCGCGCTGCTCGGAATGGAAGAAAGAAAAGCAAAGGACTTGATCAGAGTCTACCTAGAAGCAAAGACGCTACACCTGATCCGACCTGTTCAACTCAGCAGCTCAAACCTCGTACTCCTGTCTGGGCTAAAGCCCAGACCTACCTAGAAGCAAAGGCTTAAAACCTGCATGCAACCTGGTCTCATGCAGGAGATCGAACGCAAGGTATGAGCGAAACCCAGTAGAATCGACCGCGTGATCGACCGCGCTTCTCGTCTCCCTCTTTTGTCTGCTGCTGTGCTGCTGGCGGGCTCCGTATTCTGGCCTGCCAGTGCTTGGACGCAGGCCCCGGATCCCTCTCAGCCGTCCGCCACGCCGTACTATCCGCCGAAGCCGGTGGCTCCGCAGGCGACAGCCCCTGCGACGGCGCCGGCTGCGACACGACCGCCGCAGCAGACGAGCACGCCGGCTCCGGCGGGATCGCAGCAGTCTCCATCGCAGCAGCCTGTGCCGCAGCAGCCTGTGCCGCAGACCGGGACCGCGCCGCAGTCTGGCGTTCCGGCACAGCAGTCTGGCGCTCCGGCGCAGCAGCCGGGGGCGGAGGATGAGGCGAACACGACCTTCAAGGTGCAGGTGAACGAGGTCAACCTGATCTTTGCGGTGACCGACAAGAAGGGCCGGTTTGTGACGGGCCTAAAGCAGGAGAACTTTGGTTTGCTGGACGATGGCAAGCCGCCGATCGCGGTGGTGGGGTTTCGCCAGCAGACGAACCTGCCGCTGCGCGTGGGCGTGATGGTGGATACGTCTTCGTCGATCCGGTCGAGGTTTCAGTTCGAACAGGACTCGGCGGTGGAGTTTTTTCTGCAGACGATGCATCGCAGCGACCGCGCGTTTGTAGAAGGCTTTGACATACAGACGAATCTGGCGCAGGACTTTACGAACTCGGTGGATGCGTTGAACCAGGGGATTCGCAAGCTGCGGCCGGGCGGCGGAACGGCGCTCTATGACGCGCTCTACAGGACGTGCCGCGACCAGATGCTGACGCTGCGCGACGATCTGGCGGTGCGGAAGGTGCTGATCCTGCTCTCGGACGGGGACGATAACTACTCACGCGCGGAGCTGGCGGATGCGGTCAAGATGTGTCAGCGGTCGGAGACGATTGTCGAGACGATCTCGACGAACCTGAGCCCGACGAAGGACAAGGGCGACCAGACGCTGCAGGTGATCTCGGACGCGACGGGTGGACAGGCGTTCTATCCGACGAAGATCGAGGATGTGGCGACGGGCTTCCGGAATATCGAGCAGGAGCTGCGGTCGCAGTACTCGCTGCAGTACCGGCCGGCGAACTTGATCGATAACGGCGCGTTCCGCACGATCTATCTGCAGGCGCTGGACCCGCGGTATAAGGTGCGGGCGAGCAAGGGGTATTTTGCGCCGCGGCCTGCGCAGTAGCGACGGCTAGCGAACGGAAGAGGCAGCACGATGCGAGCAGACCTGGACCGCACAAGAGTTGTCGGAGTCCCGAGACGAGTTGGTCTTGCTTTGATCGCAGTGGTGGGCGTGTATGTTCTGGTGTCAGTCGCGATGCTGGCCAGAGTTGAGCTCGGACTCATCGAGTACATCGGTCTCACTGATCTCGCTACATTCGTGGTGTTTGTGCTGCCCGTTCTCTGCTGTCTGCCAACCCAGAGTCAGCTTCGTTACTGGTACCTGCTGCTTCTGGCTTCGATCGCTTTCATGCTTGCCGTTCTGATCTATCTGCTGCGGGAGCCACCCTGGAGGCTGCTGCGGGAGCACCCTGGGTCGTGGATTTTATACATCGGCCTACTCATCGCGAGCGGTTCGTGTGGAAGCTACCTGTACCTTTTGCGCCTGTTTGCAGCGGCGAAGCTGCGACGTAAGGAGTCCTAATTGAACCGACGACATCTGCTGCAGTCTCTGGGGGCCAGCGCCGTCCTGGCGGGTGGATCGCCATTCGGAGGCGCGGTGGCGCCGGAGGCTGCGACGTCCGCTCTGACGGTCTTGCGGCAGCCGAATGCGGTGCGGGTGTTCCTGGGCGATGCGGAGGACGAGGCGCCGCGGCGGATGCAGCGGGCGGGGGAGCGGTGGTCGGCTGCGGGGGTGGAGCTGCGGTGTGCGGTTAGCGCGGGTGGGGTGGGGCTGACGCTCGAGGCGCCGACGGCGAGTGTGCGGCGGGTGCATCTTCGATGGGTGGGGACGACGACGGCGAACGCGCGGGTGCTGGGGGATGCGTGGGAGCGCAGCTATGGCGATCTAGCGTGGATGGCGATGGAGCCGGAGCGGGTGCTGCCGTGGTATTGCCTGCTCGAGAGTGCGGCCGGCACGCATGGGTACGGCGTGCGGACGGGCGCGGCGGCGTTTGCGTTCTGGCAGGTGGATGGCGAGGGTGTCTCGCTGTGGCTCGATGTGCGGAATGGGGGCAATGGCGTGGTGCTGGGCGAACGCGAGCTTGCGCTGTGCCGGATCGTTCAGCGCGAGGGCCACACGGGCGAGACGGCCTTTGCCGCGGCTCAGGCGCTGTGCCGGCGGATGGCGCCGGAGGTTCCGCTGCGTGGCGAGCGGGGCGGGCTTGCAACGGCCACGATCTTCGGCAGCAACGACTGGTACTACGCGTATGGAAAGAACACGCCTGCGGGCATCCTGCGCGATGCGGACCTGATGCGGGAGCTGGCGCCGGCGAGCGGGCCGCGGCCGTTTGCCGTGATCGATGACGGCTACCAGGATCGCGCGACGTTTCCAGATATGGCGGGGCTGGCGGCGCAGATCGCGTCGCGCGAGGTGGTTCCGGGGATCTGGATCAGGCCGCTGCGGGCGGCTGCCGGAACGCCGGCGGGACAGCTGCTGCCGACGGTCCGGTTTGGGCCGCATGCCAGCAGCGCCGAGGGCATGGCGTACGATCCGACGGTGCCGGAGGCGCGCGCGGCCGTGCTGGCGGTGGTGCGGGAGGCACGCGCGTGGGGGTATCGGCTCATCAAGCACGACTTCACCACGTGGGAGCTGCTGGGGCAGTGGGGCTTTCAGATGGGCGCGTCGCCGTCGCGGAATGGATGGAGCTTCCACGACCGATCGCAGACGAATGCGGAGATCCTCACGGCGCTCTATCGCGACATACGCGCCGCGGCGGGCGAAGACCGGATCGTGCTGGGGTGCAATACGGTGGGGCACTTGGCGGCGGGGATCTTCGACGCACAGCGGACGGGCGATGACGTGAGCGGGAGGGACTGGGAACGGACGCGGCGGATGGGGGTGAACACGCTGGCGTTTCGGCTGCCGCAGCACCGGATGTTTTTCTCGCTGGACGCGGACTGCGTGCCGATTACGGCTGCGGTTCCGTGGCATATGACGGAGCAGTGGCTGCGGGCGGTGGCGGCGAGCGGGTCGGTGCTGCTGGTGTCGCCGGAGCCGGGCGCGGTAGGCGCGCAGCAGAAGCGGGCGCTACGGGAGGCGTTTCTGCAGGTGGGTGCGGCGGCCGCGAGGCCGGCCCAGCCGCAGGATTGGCTTGCGTCGCGGACGCCGGCGCGGTGGGACGCGTCCGGGCAGGAGATGAGGTTTGCGTGGGTGGATGCGACGACAGGGGCGAGTCCGTTTCCGGTATAGGCGCGATCGGAGGGCTCGTTTCAGCACCTAGTGTCCGAAGCACAATGCGGAGGCTTCGCTACGCTCAGAATGACAAGCTGGAAAGAGAGCTTCGTTCTGAATAAAAGCTGAAAAGAAGGCTTCGCTCGGGATGACAAGCTGAAAGAGGGCTGCCCTTAAAAGGACGATCTCATGTTGTCAGCGCGTAGCTGGGCTATCGGCGTTATGTGGTGGCGCGACTGTAAGATAAAAGCACCGGCATGGATCCTCAGCACATACGCAACTTTGCGATCATCGCGCATATTGACCACGGCAAGTCCACTCTCTCTGACCGTTTGCTCGAGATGACGGGATCCCTCACCTCGCGCGAGATGCAGGCGCAGGTGCTGGACGCCATGGATCTCGAACGCGAGCGCGGGATCACGATCAAGGCGCATACGGTTCGCATGGCGTACAAGGCGGCGGATGGCGAGATGTATCAGCTGAACCTGATCGATACGCCGGGGCACGTGGATTTTTCGTATGAGGTCTCGCGGTCGCTGGCATCGTGCGAAGGCGCGCTGCTGGTGGTGGATGCGTCGCAGGGGGTAGAGGCGCAGACGCTGGCGAATGCGTATCTGGCGATCTCAAACGGGCTTGAGATTATTCCGGTGATCAACAAGATTGACCTGCCGTCGGCAGATATTGAGCGGACGAAGGAGATGATCGAGAAGTCGGTGGGACTGCCAGCGGATGATGCGATTGCGGTTTCAGCGAAGACGGGCCTGAACGTGGAGGCGATTCTTGAGGCCGTGGTGACGCTGCTGCCGCCGCCGCTGGGCGATCCGGAGGCGCCGCTGCAGGCGCTGATCTTCGATAGCTGGTTCGACGCGTATCGCGGGGTGATTGTGCTGGCGCGCATCATCAACGGCAAGCTGCGCAAGGGCATGAAGATTAAGGTCATGTCGAACGGCAAGCAGTTCGACGTGGAGAGCATGGGCGTGATGACGCCGAAGCCGGTGGAGTTGACGGAGCTGACGGCGGGCGAGGTTGGCTTTTTTGTCGCGACGATCAAGAATGTTGCCGATACGAAGGTGGGTGACACCATCACGGAGGTCGACCGGCCGTGCGCGACGGCGCTGCCGGGGTTTGAAGACATCAAGAGCATGGTCTTTGCGGGCTTGTACACGGTCGATTCGCATGAGCATGCGTTGCTGCGGGACGCGCTCGAGAAGCTGCGGCTGAACGATGCCAGCTTCAACTTCGAGCCGGAGAGCTCCGTTGCGCTCGGCTTCGGATTTCGCTGCGGCTTTCTGGGTTTGTTACATCTGGAGATCATCCAGGAGCGGCTGGAGCGCGAGTACGACCTGGACCTGATCACGACGGCGCCCGGTGTTCGTTACAAAATTACGCTGACGGATGGATCTGTAACTGAAGTGGATAATCCGTCGCGCTGGCCGGATCCCTCGAACATTGAGCAGATCGAAGAGCCGGTGATCATTGCGAAGATTCTGACCAATGAGGAGTACGTTGGCGGCATTTTGAAGCTGGTAGAAGACAAACGCGGCCGCCAGAAGAACTTCGAGTACGTCTCCGAGACGCGGGTGATGATCACGTACGAGCTGCCGCTGAATGAGATTGTGCTCGATTTCTACGATCGGCTAAAAAGTGTCTCTCGCGGTTACGCATCGCTCGACTATGTGGTGGCGGGCACGTGGATCTCGCCCATGGTGAAGATGGACATCCTGATCGGCGGCGATCCGGTGGATGCGTTGTCGATCATCGTGCACCGGGATGCAGCGTTCGACCGGGGTAAGGCTCTGGTACACAAGATGCGCGAGCTGATTCCGCGGCAGATGTTTGAGGTGGCGATTCAGGCGGCGATCGGGTCGAAGATTGTCGCTCGGGAGACGGTTTCGGCGATTCGCAAGAACGTTATCGCGAAGTGTTATGGGGGCGACATCAGCCGGAAACGCAAGCTGCTGGATAAGCAGAAAGAGGGTAAGAAGCGCATGAAGCGAATCGGCAAGGTGGACATCCCGCAAGAGGCATTCTTGGCGGTGCTCAAGGTCGGGGAGGAGTAGCAGACGGTCGCATGGGAGATGTTTCGTCATGCGTTTGTAACGCCAGTCTGTGGAAACCTTTGTGGGTCTGTGACTTACACCTATGGACGGAAGGACGAACCCCTTCGGCCGGCGATGTTCTGCTTGTAAGTGCTTCAAATCAGCTAGGATAGGAGCTTTCAGGGAGCGAGGGTCAAGTGCCCGGGAGGACCATTAATATCATCTCTGAAAATGCTTGAACCAGAAGCAATCCACAATTTTTTCCACCGAAGTTAGTGTTTACAGCAAAAGAGGCAGCCATGAGGCTGCCCCTTTATCTTTCGGACTGGTGTTAGCGTCGCGGTGTCGTCGTTGAGGGCCGCGGGGTGGTGGTGCGGGTTCCGGCTGGGCCCGAAGCGGACGGGGCCGAAGGCGGTGGTGCCGCGACACCTGAACTCTTGTTATAGGCGTCGACCGCCGCCTGCGTGATATCGGTGGTCTGCAGCGCCCACATGACGTTGCTCGACTGGTTA
>CAXTJC010000093.1:0-8744 GCA_964244225.1 uncultured Acidobacteriaceae bacterium | reverse complement strand
ATCCGCTGAGCGGCATGTGCTACTCCAGCCGCTCGGGTTCGATCTGGATGTTCCGCTCCCCGGCCGCCTTCTTCTCCCAATACTTCTTCACCCATGCCTCAAAGGTCCGGCCCGCCGCCGTGTCGCGCCCGGTAAACGCCACTGCCGCAATCTCTGAGTAGGCGATGTTCACCTTCGATTGGTCCTTACTGGGGATAATCCGAACATACGAGTCGGAGAGCGTCGCAGCCGATCGCCGATCGAAGAGATAGCCCTCGATCACGGCCCCATCCTTTTTCGTCAGCGTTACATCGCCGCGATAATCGAATGCCTTTTCGAGCGCCTCGCGAACCTCGCTGTCAGACACCATCTCGGGAATCCACCCCTCCAGCTGTTCTCGCTCCCGGCCCGCGGCGACCTCGATCTCATCCGGGTTCGCTCGCGAGAGCTGCGCCAGCTTCGCTGATTCCTGCTGATCGGTCGCCATCGCTAATCTCCCGAGACCATCTCGGCGGCCGCGTGCTCCTTTGCAGCTGCTGCACCGGAGGGAGCAATCTGCACCAGCGGTGCCGGATGTGCCGGCTTCCACTCGTTGAGCAGCTTATCCGCGCCCTCGTCGTTGTAGGTCGAAAAGAAGATCGCCTTCGCCGTCTGCAGGAGTCCCTTCAGCGATCCGAACGTATAGTTCACGCCGCTGGCCTCATATCCCGAGTGCACCATGCAGTTCGCGCAGCGAGGGTTCCCGCTTTCGGTCCCGTACTTCGCCCATTCGACCGACTCCATCAGCTCCTGGAAGGTGTCGGCGTACCCATCCTGCAGCAGGTAGCAGGGCTTTTGCCAGCCAAAGATCGAGAAGGTCGGCATCCCCCACGGCGTGCAGGTCAGCTCCTTCTTGCCCATCAGGAACTCCATAAAGATGGGCGACGCATTGAAGCGCCACGTCTTCTTCCGGTTCGACAGGATCGAGCGAAAGAGCTTCTTCGACCGCGCCCGGCCAAGAAAGTGCTTCTGGTCCGGAGCCTTATCGTAGGTATAGCCCGGCGAGACCATCATGCTCTCGACGCCAACCTCCATCAGCTCATCAAAGTGCAGCCGCACGCTGTTCGGGTCCGCGCCGTCAAACAGCGTCGTGTTCGTGGTAACACGGAATCCTGCCGCCACGGCCTCCCGCACACCCTCCATCGCCACGTCATACCCGCCCTCGCGGCAGACCGAAAAGTCGTGGTGCTCCCTCTGCCCGTCAACATGCACCGAGAACGAAAGGTACTTCGATGGCTTGAACAGGTGAAGCTTCTCTTTCAGAAGTATCGCGTTCGTACACATATAAACATACTTCTTGCGCGCGACCAGTCCGGCGACAATCTCCGGCATCTTCGGATGCAGCAGCGGCTCACCACCCGGAATCGCCACCATCGGCGTCCCACACTCCTCGACCGCGCGGAAGCACTCCTCGGGGCTGAGCTCCGCCTTTAAAATGTGCGCCGGATACTGGATCTTGCCGCAGCCCGCACAGGCCAGGTTGCAGCGGAACAGCGGCTCCAGCATCAGCACCAGCGGATAGCGCTTGCGGCCGCTCAGTTTCTGCTTCATCACGTAGGAAGCAACGGTCCATGCCTGGGAGATAGGTACTGCCATCGGTCACCCCTTCAAAGTGTGTCTCGCGCAGGCCCTCAGGCCGCGCTTGCTTCACGTTCCATGGCACGCGTGTACATCGTAAGTGCCAGCAGCGGAAAGTACTGTTTATAGAGGTGGTATCCCAGGTAAAAGACTCTAGGAAACCCTGTCCCGGTGTAATAGCTCTCGCCATTTCTTCCCGGCATCAACTCATCCCAGCTGCCATCCTCATGCTGCCGCTCGATCAGCCAGCGTATACCCTTGGCAACCGAATCCGACCGCGTATCTCCGGCGGCCAGCAGGCCCAGCACCGCCCATGCCGTTTGCGATGGTGTGCTTGGCCCGATTCCGCGCTGGGCCGGATCGTCGTAGGTGCCGCAGCTCTCGCCCCACCCACCATCTCCGTTCTGCACCATGCGAATCCACTCCGCCGCCTGCTGGACCGCTGGCTCGTGGTTCCAGAAGCCCATCGCCTCCAGCCCGCGCAGAACCAGGAAAGTGCCATAGAGGTAGTTCACGCCCCATCGCCCAAACCAGCTGCCGTCCGGCTCCTGCTCTTTCAGGATGAACTGCACGGCCTTTTCAACGCGCGGATCCTCACGCGTAAACCCGTACAAGGACAGCATCTCAAGCATCCGTCCGGTGATATCCACTGTAGGCGGATCGAGCATCGCATTGTGATCGGCAAACGGGATGTACTGGAAGATGCTCTTGGTATTGTCCTTATCGAAGGCCGCCCATCCGCCGTTCTTGCACTGCATTGCCCAGATCCACGTCAGCGCCCGCTGGCAGACCTCGTCCTGATATCGCTCGCGAGGGTTGGCAACATTCTTGAGCGCAAGCAGAACCTGAGCCGTATCATCCACATCCGGGTAGAACTCGTTGTTGAACTCGAAGTACCAGCCGCCCGGCTCGACATTCCGCACCTTTTCGGCCCAGTCGCCTTTGTGCCGGACCTCCTTCGACAGGACCCAGTCCGCCGCGCTCAGCAGCCGGGGATCGTCCTTGGGCAGACCTGCCTCGCCCAAAGCGTAGATCGCCTGCGCCGTATCCCATACCGGTGGAAAGCACGGCTGCATGCGGAAGGTCGGCACCGGGTAGTCCGGCGTGCCTTCCGGACAATCGATCCCCAATCTTTCAAATTCATCGAGCGCCCGGATCATCTGCGGGTCATCAACCGACCGCCCCAGGCAGCGCAGCGCCACGATAGAGTTCAACATAGCGGGATAGATCGCACCCAGCCCATCCGACTTCTCAAATCGCTCAAGCATCCAGGCCTCGGCTTTGCGCAGCGCCACCTTGCGCAGCGGCCGAATATGGACCCGCTCCGACAGATGCGCCAGACGATCCCAGAACAGAAAAAAGTTGCGCCAGCTGACCGGCTTCTTCTTATCCCAGCGCAGCCGCAGATCAGCGTTCTCCCGGCCGCCGAGAAAGAGCTCGCTGATGCCCTGCTCCGGCGTCAGTTTTTTAAAGGGTTTCTTCGCGTAGATGATCGAGAGCGGCACCAGAATGCCACGCGACCACGAGCTGATCTCATAGATATTGAAGTAGAACCAGTTCGGGAATAGAACAATCTCCGGCGGAATGGCGGGCACCGCGTCGTAGTCGTACTGGCCCAGCGCACACAGATAAATCTTGGTGAACGTGTTGCACTCGACCACGCCGCCCAGCGCCAGAACGTTCTCGCGGATCTTCACCATCAACGGATCGTCCGTGGTGTAACCCATCAGCTTGAGCGCGAGATACGCCTTGACTCCGTAGCTTACGTTCGAGGCGCCGCCCGGGTACAGGCTCCAGCCGCCATCCTCATTCTGGTGCCGCAGAATCTCATTGACGGCACGCTGCATCTTGCCCGGATCGCCCGTCCCCAGCAGGGTGTGCATGAAGATGTAATCCGCCTCGAGCATCACATCCGCTTCAAGCTCGCCGCACCAGTAGCCGTCCGCATGCTGCTGCCCGAGCAGCCATGTCTTAGCCCGCTCCAAACCGGCCTTAACTCGGTCCAGACTCAGATCCATCCGGCCGAAACGTGGCTGGACGGGACTGGCCTGCGTCACTCGCGTAGTGTGAGGAACTTTGTTCATGATGTGCGGGACAGGCCCTTAGCGCGCCACCGCCGGAGCGGACGCAATCGCCTGCACAATCTCTGGCGGCAGACCGAATCGCACGTTTTCGGGCATGACTTCAACCTCCGCGGCGTCGCCAAACCCGCGCTCCCGAAGGAACGTCACCACTTCCTGCACCAGCACCTCGGGCGCGGAGGCACCGGCGGTCACAGCGACCTTTCTCACGCCATCCAGCCACTTCGGCTGAATGTCCTCTGCCTTGTCAATCAGAAAACTCTTTGTGCCCAGGTTCTCCGAGACCTCGACCAGCCGGTTCGAGTTCGAGCTGTTCCGCGATCCCACCACCAGCACCAGATCGGCATCGTGCGCTACGTTCTTGACCGCCGTCTGCCGGTTCTCCGTCGCATAGCAGATGTCCTGCGCGTGCGGTCCGACAATATTGGGAAACTTGATCTTCAACGCCTCGATCATATAGCGTGCCTCATCGAGCGACAGCGTCGTCTGCGTCAGGTACGCCACCTTGTTCGGGTCCGGAACCACCAACGCGCGCACCTCCTCAACCGTCGAGACCACCTGCGTCACGTCCGGTGCCTCGCCCTGCGTTCCCTCGACCTCTTCGTGATCACGGTGTCCCACCAGCACCAGGGAATACCCCTGCTTGGCAAACTTGATCGCCTCCACGTGAACCTTCGTCACCAGCGGGCAGGTCGCGTCGATCACCTTCAGACCGCGCTCTTTCGCCCGGCTGCGGACCGCCGGCGAGACGCCATGCGCCGAATAGATCACCCGGCATCCCTCCGGCACCTCATCCAGCTCGCTCACAAAAATAGCGCCCTTTTTCGCCAGATCGTCCACTACGTGGCTGTTATGCACGATCTCCTTGCGCACGTAGATTGGCGCCCCGAAGGTGTCGAGCGCGATCTGCACAATGTCGATGGCCCGAACGACGCCGGCGCAGAAGCCTCGCGGCTTGAGCAAGAGGACCTGCCTGGTTTGAGCGTCTGTGATTTCAAGCGCTTCCGGGTTTGCGGAGAAGGGTGCCAAGGCTGAAAGACTCACCTGAAAAGTATACCGCGTTCACCGGCTGTTCGCTCCGGAGAAGCAACCCGGATCGGTCCGCGTCCGGCTAACTAGAAGGCTACCGCAAGCCATGTCAAGACCTCTCGCGATAGCTCTTCCATACAGGCAGCCATCGTTAGACCGCGTGACCGCCGCAGCCTGCATGCTGACACTCACACGCCAGCGTTGTCAGGTCCGTCGCATCCTTACAAGCTTGCGAGCAATACGTATCGTCGGTCACCATGCAGGTACACATGGCATGAGCGCACTTCTTTGCTTCAGTCGACATAACTACCTCCTACTGCTACATGCTGAGATGCCTACCAGGCAGCGAGTGCCTGCATCGTGATCGGCTATTTACCGGCTGGCGGCCAGCAGATGCTCCGCGTGGCGCAGGCTCGTCTCCGTCAGCTTCGCGCCGCTCAGCATCCGCGCAATCTCCTCCCGGCGTTCCTCGTCCGTAAGCGGCCGAATCGTCGTCTGCGTCCGTCCTCGCGTCTCCATCTTTGCGATAAGGTAATGCCGATCGCCAAAGGCCGCGATCTGCGGCAGATGCGTGATACATAAGACCTGCTGCCCCTTCGCCAGCGCCTTCAACTTCTGCCCGACCGCCTCCGCCGCTCGGCCCCCGATGCCCACATCGATCTCATCGAAGATCAGGCTGCGTTCGAGCTCGCCCTTGCGCCGTCGCCCGCGAACCTCATCCTCCACCGTCACCTTCAGCGCCAGCATCACGCGCGACATCTCGCCACCTGACGCCACCGCATCGAGCGGCTTCAGCGGCTCGCCCGCATTCGTCGCAATCAGAAACTCGATCGCGTCATACCCGTGCCCCATCCACAGCCGTGCGTCCTCAGGATGCGCTTCGACCGTGATCCCCAGCCGTGCCCGCATCGCCAGCTCGCCCGTAGCCGTCTCCGCGCGTTTGCGCAGCCGCTCAGCCGCCGTACGCCGCGCATCGCTCAGGATCTTCGCCGCAGCCTGATATGTCTTCGCCTGCAGCGCTTTTGTCTCTCCAAGCTCGCGCAGCAGCTCGTCGCGGTTCTCCACCTCATTCAGCTTCGCGCTCGCCTCTTCGCCAAACGCGACCACCTGCGCCAGGCTGGGACCATACTTACGCTTCAATCGCTCAAGTGCCGCCAGCCGATCCTCAATCCCCGCCAGCCGGTCCGGCGACGCCTGCACGCCCTCGGCAAAGTCCCGCACGCTGGCATCCACATCCTCGATACTCGCCTTTGCCTCCGCCAAACGCTGCGCCGGTTCGATAAAACGCGGGTCGAAGCGCGCCAGCTCCTCTACCTGCTTCAACGCCAAGCCCACCGTCGTCTCGGCCGACTGCTCTGCCTCATACAGCAGCTCGTGCGCCGTCATCGCCGCGGTATACAAGCGCTCCGCATTGCTCAGGATGCGCTTCTCGGCCTCGAGCCGCGCGTCCTCGTCCGCACCCTCGATCGCCGCCTCGGCGATCTCCGTGCCCTGAAATCGCCACAGGTCCGCGGCGCGCAGCCGGTCCGCCGAAGCCATCTCCATCTCCTCCAGCCGCCGTGATGTCGCCTGCCACGCCGCGAATGCCGACTGCACCGCATCAGTCCCAGCACCGCTGAAGCGATCGAGCAGGAGCCGCTGCTGCGTGCCGTCAAACGAGCTCGTCGTCTCGCTCTGCGCATGAATCGAGGCCAGCTCCGGCCCCAGCTGGCGCAACACCGCGACCGTGGCCGGTTGATTGTTCACAAATACCCGTCCCTTGCCCGCGAGCGTAATCTCCCGCCGCAGCAGAATCGTCCCCTCCTCCGCGTCGATCCCGTTTGCCTCAAGCACCGCCTCGGCCCCCGGCGTCGCCTCAAAGACACACGCCAGCGTCGCCCGCTCCTGTCCGTGCCGCACCACATCGCTTGAGGCCTTGCCGCCGAGCAGCAGCACCAGCGCATCGATCAGAATGGACTTGCCCGCGCCCGTCTCGCCTGTCAGCAGATTGAGTCCAGGCCCAAACTGCACCTTCGCCCGATCGATCACGGTATAGTTCTCCGCGCGAAGTTCGAGCAACATGGGATCTCCTCCTGCAGGGGCTGCCCAGCCCGTATCGCGAGCATAGCAAAGCCTTCAAGCGCCTGTGCGGCCGCCGCCTGTCACGCGTCAGGCACCCTGCGCGGTACCCCCGCAAGACCGCCTCCTGCCTCCGACAGCCACGCAAAACCAGTACACTAAGCGCCAGATCAACCCTTATGCTGCCTACTCTCTCTCTAGCTCTGCTCTTACTACAAGACGACGCCGCGCCCGCCGCTGCTCCGGCCGCGCCCGCCAGCTCGAGCGCCCTGCTCGAGATGATCCACAACAGCGGTCCGCTCGCCTTTGCCGTGCTCATCGTGCTTCTGATCGCCAGCATCTTTTCTTGGACGGTCATGCTCTCAAAGTGGACTTACTTCCGCCGCGCCCAGACCCAGGGAACCCGCTTCGTGCGCGCCTTCCGCAAGTCCGGCCGCCTCAGTGAGATCGCCTCCGTCGCCGAACAGTTTAGGCCCAGCCCGCTCGTCACCGTCTTCACCGAGATCCACGACGAGTACATGCGGCAGAGCGCCGGCCGCGGCCTTCCCCGCAATCCGCTCGGCCTCGAGCGCGCCGCGCAGACCGCGTCGAGCGAGGCCCTCACCGTCATGGAGCAGCGCATGACCTGGCTCGCCACCATCGCCGCCATCGCGCCCTTTATCGGTCTCTTCGGCACGGTCATGGGCATCATCGACGCCTTCCACGGCCTCGGCACCCAGGGCTCGGCGACCCTTCGCGCAGTCGCACCCGGCATCTCGGAAGCCCTCATCACCACCGCCGCCGGCCTGGTCGTCGCCATTCCCGCCGTCGTCGGCTACAACCAGCTCACCGCCCGCCTGCGAGACTTCGGCGCCCGCATGGACGACTTCGGCCGCGAGCTCCTGAACGCCATCGAGAACGCCGCCATGATGACGCCTGCCTCGTCCGCCCCGCCTGCCGTCATCCCTGAAGAACCCCGCCGAAGGAGCTTCTAGCCATGGCCTTCACCGCCCGCAGCGGCTCCGGCGCGCGCACCCAGACCGCCCTCGCTGAGATCAACATCACGCCCCTAGTCGACGTCGTCCTGGTGCTTCTGCTCATCTTCATGATCAGCGCCCCGGTGCTTCAGTCCGGCGTCGAGGTCGCCATCCCCAAGACCCGCACCGTCAACGCCCTCTCTGAAGAACGCATGGTCGTGACCATCAATAAGGACCAGAACGTCTTCCTGCAGGACAAGCCAATCAACATCAATGAGCTTTCCACCCGCCTGAAGGCGACCGTCACCGGCGACCCCGCCCGCCGCGTGATCTACGTCCGCGCCGACGAGCAGGTGCCCTTCGGAGCCTTTGCCTCCGTCATGGATGCCGTCAAGCAGGCCGGCATCACCAACATCAGCATCGTCACGCGTCCGGTCGATAAGTAGCCAAGCTATGGCCGCAGCTCAACAGGAATGGAGCCCCACCGCCGTCGCCAATGGCGAGAGCGAGCGCACAGGCCTCGCCGGCTCTCTGCTCCTGCATGTCCTGCTGTTCGGCGGAATCGTCGCAGGCTCTCTCGCCTTCCGTCACCACGGACAGACCTGGGGCCAGCACGACATGGCCGCCGGAGCCATCCAGGCCACCATGGTCAGCTCGCTTCCCCTGCCGTCCCGCCAGCGCTCGCTCGATACCGGCGTCCTCACCTCGGAAAAACCCAGCCCGGCCCCAACGCCACCCAAGGAGCGCACCGAGCCGCCGCCGTCCCCGAAAGACATCCCTATCCTAAAGAAAGATCTGCCCAAGCCGCCCAAGGTCGCCGACCGGCCCACGCCTGAGCCGCTCAAGCATCCCCAGCCCGTCCGCCCCGATCCCACCAAGGCGACCTCCGGCGAGACCGCCGGCATCCGCATCGCGCAGGCCACGATGCAGCTCAAAAACGGCACAGCCTCGATCAGTGTCGAAGACCGTGCCTTCGGCGCGCGCTTCGCCTACTACATCAACATCGTCAACCGCACCGTCGCCC
>CAXTJC010000092.1:5656-8765 GCA_964244225.1 uncultured Acidobacteriaceae bacterium | reverse complement strand
CGAGCGACGGCCCAGAGGAAGAGACAGCGGCCGCCGCTGCGTTTGGCCCAGAGCTTGGGCAGCGAGTCAGCCCAGATTGAGCGAGGGGAGGGCGGCTATGATCTGCTGAGTTTCGAGGGAGACGGTAATGACCTGGCCGCTGAGGCGGAGGATGTACTGCGGATTGTCTTCGCGGTTGGGATCGTTGACGATGCTGGAGCGTTTATCGGTTGAGACTCTGTACTGGTCGATAACCCGCTCTAGGGCGGAGCGGTTACCGAGGCGGTCGTCAAAGGCGGCGAGCGGGATGCCGCGCAGGGTGAGAAAGTCGTTGTATTTGAGCTCGGAGCGGTCTTTCGGGTTGAGGCGCATGCGTTCGACGCGAAAGGTGAGCTCGGCTTTGGGGTCTTCGATCTGCTCGAGCTTGTACTCGGGCTGCTGCTCGTAGTCGATGTGGAGATCCATCGAACGTTTGCCGGGGGCGGCGAAGGCGTGGAAGTCGGGTGGGAAGGGGGATTGGGAGGGGGCGCGCTTGAGGTTGGTGGTGTAGCGGGTGTGTTAACTGTGGTGATGGAGGACGGCGTCTCAAGCTTCAACTGCTATTAGCAGATCTGGTCCACGAGACCTGTAGTCTCTTGACTCAAAGTGAAGATAAAGCGAAGACTAGTCTCAATGAAGACTCCCCGCCGCGTAGAGTTCGATGAGATTGGATATTGGTCCGAGGTTAAGCTTTCAATTTTGGAAGAGTACGCCAAACCTTATAACCAAATACTCCACAGCAAGAAGCTGTCTACGGTCTACATAGACGCGTTCGCGGGAGCAGGTCACCATTTGGTGAAAAGCACCGGAGAACTTACTAAGGGTAGCCCTATGCGAGCTCTTACGGTTCGACCCTCCTTTGACATGTTTCACTTTGTTGACATGAATAGCTCGCGCACAGAGGAGTTGAGGCGTTTGTCGGCAGAGCATCGGAATGTAACAATCTATGCCGGTGACGCGAATGTCATTCTGCCTCGAGACGTCTATCCGCATGTTCGATACGATCAATATCGACGAGGACTTTGCATCCTCGACCCCTATGGACTTCACTTGGATTGGGATCTTATACAGCGGGCGGGCGACTCTGGCTCGATCGAGATCTTCCTAAACTTTCCCGTTATGGACATGAACATGAACGTGCTCTGGCACGATCCTGACAAGGTGCTCTCAATCCAGCAGAACCGAATGAGCCGTTTCTGGGGAGATGAATCTTGGAAGAGTGCAGCCTATTCAGGCGATGGTAATCTCTTCGGCTTTCCCGAGAAAGGGTCTAATGACGATATAGCGATTGCCTTTCAGAAAAGACTAAAGAGCACCGCCGGATTCAAGGTTGTTCCTGACCCCATTCCGATGCGGAACAGCAGGGGTGCAATCGTTTATTACCTGTTCTTTGCAGCACATCAAGCTGTCGCATCCGAGATAGTGACCGCTATCTTCAACAAATACAGAGATAGAGGTACCCGTAATGGCTGAACGTTCGTCGATCGAGTGGACAGATGCGACGTGGAATCCTGTTAGGGGATGCTCCAAGATAAGTCCGGGCTGCAAGTACTGTTATGCTCAAAGGTTTGCCGAGCGCTTTCGGGGCGTTCCAGGTCATCCGTATGAACAAGGCTTTGACCTACGGCTTGTGCCCGAAAAACTCAATGAGCCGCTAAGTTGGAAACTTCCCAAAAAGATCTTCGTTAATTCAATGAGTGATCTCTTTCATCCGGAGGTTCCGGATGAGTTCATAGTGGATGTCGCCAAAGTGATGATGAAGGGAGACTGGCACCAGTTTCAGGTATTGACCAAACGGTCGGAAAGACTTCGGAGCTTGTTGAATTCGAAGTTACGTTTCGCAACATCTAGTTCTCATATTTGGTGGGGTGTAAGCGTCGAGGATCAGAAACATGGTCTTCATCGGATTGACGATTTGAGAGCCACTCCCGCTCGCGTGAAGTTTTTGTCCGTGGAACCTTTACTCGAGAGCTTAGGAGAATTTTCGCTCGAGGGTATTCATTGGGTGATTGTGGGGGGAGAGAGCGGCTGGGGAGCTCGAAAACTAGAGGAGGACTGGGTGCATGAAGTTCTTGCGAAGTGTCGTCGCCAGGAGGTTGGTTTCTTCTTCAAACAGTGGGGTGGACAACAGAAGAAACGTAATGGAAGGCTGCTCAACGGTAGGACATACGACGAGTTGCCGATAATCCAGTAATGGGCGGCGCGACAATTCTGAGTTGAGCACTCTGTGACGGTGGACCATGAAGATTTCATGGCCTGGTGGTGCTCGAAAAAGAGCGTGAGAATTTCGAGGAGCTTTTCGGGCTCGGTGATGGGTGTGTCGAGGGCGATGCGGTTGTCCTGGTAGAGGACGGCGCGGGTGGGGGACTGGAAGAGGGTGTTGGTGAGGGGATAGCCCTTGGCGACCTTCTTTTTGATCTCGGCCTGGAGGTCGTCGGCGGTGTCTTTGGCTTCCCAGAGGCCGTGGACGAGGGTTAGGTCATCGACGAGGGCACCATCGGCGTGAAGGGATTGCTTACCGGTGTCTTTGAATTGGTACTCCTCGACGAGGTGCCAGCCGTAGGGGCTGCAGCATTTTTTGAGGAGGTCGGCGAAGGCGGAGCGGGTGTTGCCCTCGGTGGTGTGGCCGTGTTTTTGGAAGGTGGCGAGGGCGGCGAAGTAGGCTTTGACGGGCTTGTGCGAGGGCTTTAGGGGGAAGAGGCTCATTGCTACTGGCCATTGTAGGGGCAGGGCTGTGGCGCAGAGGGGTTCGGGTGGAGGATGAGGTGATGTGCGGTCTTGCGGGTGGGCCAGTGCAGATGCGGTGTTGTTCAGGCTGGTGTGGCGGGGGAGGGTAAAGGCGGGGATGCGGGGCGGGGGTTTTGGGGCGGGTGGAATGAGAGCAACAGCGGGTCCTTCGCTTTGCTCAGGATGACAATCCTTTGGGGGTTGGGGTCCGGTGCATGAGACTCGGTGTGGGCTGGGCTGGGCTGGGCTGGGTTGGGCTGGCGGCAAGGGCGGCTGAGGGCAAAGGCGAGATACGGGGGTTCTTCGCTGCGCTCAGAATGACAACCAAGAACAAAGCTGGAAGCAGATTTCTTCGGGATGACAA
>CAXTJC010000092.1:0-5556 GCA_964244225.1 uncultured Acidobacteriaceae bacterium | reverse complement strand
AGTCTTCAGAGGGTTAGTCGAGGAGGGAGTCGATGAAGGCGGTGGGGTCGAAGGGGAGGAGGTCTTCCATTTTTTCGCCGACGCCGGCGAAGACGACGGGGAGGTGGAGCTCGGTGGCGATGGCGAGGACGATGCCGCCTTTGGCGGTGCCGTCGAGTTTGGTGAGGACGATGCCGGTGACGCGGGCGGCTTCGGTGAAGAGGCGGGCCTGGGTGAGGCCGTTTTGGCCGGTGGTGGCGTCCATGACGAGGAGGGTCTGGTGGGGCGCGCCGGGGACGAGTTTTTCGGCGGTGCGGCGCATTTTGTCGAGTTCCTTCATGAGGTCGGTTTTGGTGTGGAGGCGGCCGGCGGTGTCGACGATGAGGACATCCGTTCCGCGGGCTTTGGCGGCGGCGCAGGCGTCGTAGAGTGCGGCGGAGGGGTCGCCGCCCTGGCGGGTTTTGATGAGGGGGACGTTGGAGCGCTGGGCCCAGACTTCGAGCTGTTCGATAGCTGCCGCGCGAAAGGTGTCCGCGGCGCATAAAAGCGCGGTGCGGCCGTGGCTGGTGTAGAGCGCGGCGAGCTTGCCGGAGGTGGTGGTTTTGCCGGTGCCGTTGACGCCGACCATCATGATGACCTCAGGCGCGGTGGCGGGGTGATGGATGGGGCGGGCGACGGCTTCGAGGACGGCGCGGAGTTCCTGCTTGAGGAGGTCCTTGAGCTCGCGGCCGCTGGCGATGCCGGTGCGGTAGGCGCGCTGGCGGAGGTTTTCGAGGACGAGCGCGGTGGTGGCGGAGCCGATGTCGGCGGCGAGGAGGAGAGGCTCGAGGTCGGCGATGGTGGACTCGTCGACCTCGCGGGTGAGGGCGACGACGGAGGAGAGGGACTCGGAGAAGGTTTCGCGGGTGCGGGTGACGGCCTGCTTCATGCGGTCGAAGAAGCCGCGTCGGGCGGGCTCGTCGGCGGGTGCCTGGGTGAGGGGGTCCTGGATGAGCGGATTGGGGGCCTCGCGCTGGCCGAAGTTGAAGAAGGAACGGCGCTGCGGTGCGGGTGCCGGGTTGGGGATCGGCTCGGGGATCGGCTCGGATGTGAGCTCGGGGTCGGGCGGGGTGTCGCGTTTGCCGAAGAGATTGAAGGCCATTGGCTTAAGTCTAAAGGGTGGCGAGGGGTTGGGTGCGGTCAGTGTGCAGGGTGGGAGCGGAGGCGAGGAGTTGGCGGGTGTAGGGGTGCTGGGGGGAGCGGAAAAGGTCGGGGGCGGTGGCCTGCTCGACGATGCGGCCGCGCTGCATGACGGCGACGCGGTGGGCGATCTGGCTGACGACGGCGAGATCGTGCGAGATGAAGAGCAGGGCGAGGCCGTGGGTCCGCTGGAGGGTGCGGAGGAGGTCGAGGATCTGGGCTTGGACAGTGACGTCGAGGGCGGTGGTGGGTTCGTCGGCGATGAGGAGGCGGGGGCGATTGGCGAGGGCGATGGCGATGAGGATGCGCTGGCGCTGGCCGCCGGAGAACTGGTGGGGATAGTCGGTTAGGCGGCGTTCGGGGTCGGGGAGGGCGACCTCGTGGAGGGCGGCTAGGGTGCGAGCTTTGACGTCGCGACGGGAGAGTTCCGGGTGGTGGGCGCGGAGGGCTTCGGCGATCTGGGCGCCGACGGCCATGACGGGGTTGAGGGCGGTCATGGGCTCCTGGAAGATCATGGCGATCTCGCGGCCGCGGATGCGGCGCATGGCGGCATCGGTTTCGGCGAGGAGGTTGCGGTTGTCGAATTCAATTTGCCCGGAGACGGTGGCGGCGGGCGGAAGGAGGCGAAGGAGGGCGAGTGAGGTGGCGGACTTACCGGAGCCGGATTCGCCGACGAGGCCGAGGGACTCGCCGGGGGCGATGGTGAAGGAGAGGCCGTCGACGGCGGGGTGGGGGCCGAAGCGGATGTGGAGGTCGGAGACGGTGAGGAGCGGGGGCATGTGGGGTGATGGTAGCGCGGAGGCTCTTTATGCGGGAGATAGAGTGGTGTACGTCGCTGCGCTCTGTCCGCTAAGAGCGAAATGCGGGGATTCTTCGCTGCGCTCAGAATGACAACCAAAAAGAAGGAGCGTTAAGGATGGATAAGAGACGGTTGCGTTCCGAAAGGGTGTTTTGCGTCGTCTAATGGAAAGCTATGGTGTGGCGACGAGTTGTGAGGGCGGGTGCGGCGGAGCTGGGAGTGGGGCTGGCTCTTGCTCTGGGATGGGCCTTGGGGCTGAGTGCGGGCGGGGTTGCGCAGACGCATAAGGTGGAGAAGCCGGAGACGGTGGTGCGGGCCGTGGGGGTGTATGAGTGGACGGGCGATCTGACGAAGCCGGCGGCGAGCCGGTTGATTCCGGTGTCGCTGTACATCAATGGCGAGCTCCAGGATGCGGCGGTGTATGAGCCGCGGCCGATTCCGTTTGCGCTGCTGCCGGGCAATGCGTACGAGCTGCAGCAGGCGGGTGTGGTGAAGGGGCTGGTGGAGCTGAGCTCGGCGGGCAAGCTGGCCGCGGCGGAGAGCCCGTATGACGACGGGTGGTTCGGGTATGGAACGTTCAAGCCGGAGGCAGAGGTGAAGGCGGCGCAGCTGAAGGCGTCGCGACGGGTGAGCGCGATTACGACGGGCAAGGATGACGACAAGTACGGCAAGGGCGGCGGCAAGGACGACGACGATGCGACGAAGATCGATCCGGACCGGCCGACGCTGCGGCGGAGGAGTCCTGCGGGCAAAAATGACGGCAAGAACGACAAGAAGACGGACTCAACGACGCCGGATGCGACGACGGCGGGGACGCCGGCGGATGATCCGGACCGGCCGGTGCTGAAGAAGCGTGGGCAGAAGGATGTGGCGACAGACGGGGCGACAGCGAGCGAGAAGAAGGAGATTGCGACGGGGGCGTTGAATAACGATCCGGATCGGCCGCTGCTGCATCGAGGGAAGCCAGTGGGCGGACAGAAGGCGGCGGATGGCGAGGCGATGTCGAAGATGGCGGGGCTGCCGGCGGATCTGCACCAGATGATCGCGGTGAGCGATGCGAAGAACCGGGCGGAGCACGACTTTGTGCGGCCATGGGACGATGAGGCGGAGCACAAGGCCGTGCTGGCGATGATGGAGGGGCTGGCGGCGGCGAAGCTGGCGGGGATGCCGGTGGCCGGTGCACCGGCTGGTGCCGGGTCTTTGGCGAGTGGGGCCGCGGGTTCAGCGACAAAGCCGGTTGCGAAGGCCGCGGTGCCCGCGACACCGACAGCGCGGCGGCGGGCGGCGCTGGCGGCTGCGGCGGCGAAGCGGAAGGCTGCGGCTGCGGCGAAGGCTGCCGGGCCGGGGCTGCTTGATGAGGATCTGCGGGGATATCTGCTGAGCTATGGTGGCGCGCCGACGTTTGTGTATACGGCGCATACGGCGGGTGTGGGGGTGGCGCTCCGGTATGTGACCGTGGTGGCGCAAAAGGATGTATTCGGGACGCTGCAGACGGCGTTTTCGAGCGTGACGGACGCGGCGCACCTGGACCAGACGCCGTGGATGCGGCTGGTGGGCGTGGTGGATGCGGAGGCGTCGAACCGGGCGAGTCTACTGTTCGAGATGCGGGAGCAAGGGAGCCGGCAGTTTGCGTTGTACCGGGTGCTGGGGTCGCGGTCGGAGGCGGTGTTTACGACGGGGACGACGCAGTAGGCGGGCTGGCTGATTGAGTTCCGCGTCGCTCCGCTCCGTGGTTAAAGGCGAGATGCGGGGATTCTTCGCTGCGCTCAGAATGACAACAAATGGCAAAAGGCCGCAACGGTGTCGCGGCCTTTTGCCTGCGCCTTTGTTGCCTGCGCCTTTGTTGCCCGCCTTTGTTGCCTGCGCCTTTGTTGCCTGCGCCTTTGTTGCCCGCCTTTGTTGCCTGCGCCTTTGTACAGGCAGGCGGAGGGTAGCAGATACGCTGTCAGGCCTGAGGCTCGGCTGGTCGATGTAGCCTTCGGGGCCGTGGCCGTAGAAGGTGGAGGGCTGGGGCTCGTTGAGGGGAGCGTTTCTGGCGAAGCGGATTGGCAGGTCGGGGTTGGCGATGAAGAGCTTGCCGAAGGCGATGGCGTCGGCTTCGCCGCTGGCGAGGACCTCGTTGGCGGCGGCGAAGGTGAACTGCTCGTTGGCGATGTAGACGCCGCCGAACTCGCGCTTGAGCTCGGGGCCGAGCCAGCCGCCGGCGCGGTGTTCGCGGGACATGAGGAAGGCGAGTTTGCGGCGGCCGAGCTCGCGGGCGACGTAGCCGAAGGTTTCGGCCAGACTTGCGTCCGAGATACCGTGGACGTCGGCGCGCGGGGCGAGGTGCATGCCAACGCGGCCGGAGCCCCAGACGCCGATGCAGGCGTCGGCGACCTCGACCATGAGGCGGGCGCGGTTCTCGATGGAGCCGCCGTACTCGTCGGTGCGCTGGTTGGTGCCGGACTGCAGGAACTGGTCGAGCAGGTAGCCGTTGGCGCCGTGGATTTCGACGCCGTCGAAGCCGGCACGCTGCGAGTTCTGGGCGGCGCGGCGGAACTGCTCGACGATAAGGGGAACCTCGCGGGTTTCGAGGGCGCGCGGGGTGACGAAGGCCTTCTCGGGCCGAAGGAGCGAAACGTGGCCGGAGGCGGCGATGGCGCTGGGCGCGATTGGCAGTTCGCCGTAGAGGAAGACGGGATCGGAGATGCGGCCGACGTGCCAGATCTGCTGGAAGATGCGACCGCCGTGGGCGTGCACGGAGGCGGTGACTGGCTTCCATGCCTCAATCTGCTGCTCGGACCAGATGCCGGGAACCTGCACGTAGCCGACGCCAATGGGACTGACGGGCGTGCCTTCGGAGATGATGAGGCCGGCGGAGGCGCGCTGGGTGTAGTACTCCACCATGATGGGTGTGGGGATGTTGTCAATGGTGCCGCGCAGGCGGGTCAGCGGGGCCATGATGACGCGGCTGGGGAGGTTGAGGTCGCCGACGCGGATTGGATCGAGGAGAGTGGGCACGGCCGTGGGTGATCCTTGTAAGAGCGTTGCTTGCCGAGATTGGATGATGCGGGTGGCAGGAACGGTTCTGAAGGCTCTTTGGGGCGCGGTGCGGAGTACCTCACTCGTTGCGATGCGTCGCCTGCCCGTGCTTTGAAATCCTTTCTCCTGAAGCTATGCCGCTGTTCACCTGCAATGGAAGCTATTTCCCTTGGAAGCAAATGGCACGTGCTGATGTGGCCCGGGGTACACCTTCAGGAGAAATGCTTTGAGCGGGAGCAAGTGCGGGGATTCTTCCACTTCGGCAAGCTCAGGGTCAGAATGACAAAATCATCGGGCGTTCGAGCAGAAGGATCCAGGGAAGGTCTAATCAAGTCCTGAAAGTATGCCCAAGCTTACCCCAGCGGCTAAAGCCGCATTGCATGGAAAACGCTCACGGCATGGCTGAAGCCATGCCCTTAATGAAGGAGAATTAAATCAGATTGTGCCTAGTGCGGCCTGCTCAGATGGGAAAGGTCTTGAGCCAGGCGCGGAATTTGGGGCCGAGGTCTTCGCGTTTGAGGGCTAGCTCGACGGTGGCCATGAGGAAGCCGAGTTTGTCGCCGGCGTCGTGGCGTTTG
>CAXTJC010000091.1:1730-8801 GCA_964244225.1 uncultured Acidobacteriaceae bacterium | reverse complement strand
GGTGAACTTCGATTACATCGACAGGTATCCGCACTACGTCTTCAACTGGAGCGGGGCGAATCGCTACCGGCTAATGAAAGAGTACTACCCGGCGGACTATGCGCGGATGACGCAGTATGTTGCGGCTGGACGCTGGTTTCCGGCCGGGTCCTCGGTGGAGGAAGGGGATGTGAATCTGCCGAGCGCGGAGGGGATCTTCCGCCAGATTCTGTACGGCAATGAGTACTTCCGGAAGGACTTCGGCAAGGCCAGTGACGAGTACATGCTGCCGGACTGCTTCGGGTTTCCGGCGTCGCTGCCGAGCATTCTGGCGCACTCCGGCGTGAAGGGATTTTCCACGCAGAAGCTGAACGCGGCGTGGCAGCCGGCACCGAAGATTGGCGGTCCAGGCTCGCCCGAGCAGACGCCGGAGGGCATTCCGTTCAACGTCGGCCTGTGGACGGGGCCGGACGGCAAGAGTGTTCTCAGCGCGCTGAACCCGGGCGGGTATGGGAGTAATACCTATACGGATATTTCCAAAGAGCCGGGGCCGCCGCCGGCGCAGCCGCAGCTTACGCCAGAGCAGCGCGCAAAGCTGACGCCGCAGCAGCTACGGGTTCTGAACCGGTCGCGCGAGCAAGAGCAGGACTGGGTGAAGCGGATCGATATTGACGGTAAGGCGACGGGCGTATATGCGGACTATCACTATGTGGGGACCGGCGATATTGGTGGGGCGACGCAGGAGTCCACCGTCAAGCTGCTGGAGGCGATCGTGACCAAGAGCGATACGGTGCTGCCGTCGCTGCAGCGGGTTGGATCCACGGAGAAGCCGGAGGCGGCGTCCTCACCGGTGCGGGTGGGCGAGGGTCCTGTGCATGTGGTGGAGGCGTCGGCCGATCAGATGTTCAAGGACATCAAGCCGGCGATGACGTCGCGAATGCCGAAGTATACGGGCGATCTGGAGCTGATCAATCACTCGGCTGGATCGCTGACGTCGCAGGCGTATCACAAACGCTGGGTGATGAAGAACGAGCTGCTGGCCGATGCGGCGGAGAAGACCTCGATCGCGGCGGCGTGGCTGGGTGCGCGGCCGTATCCGCAGAAGCAGATCAACGACACATGGATGCTGGCGCTGGGTGGGCACTTCCACGATACGGGAGCGGGCACGGCGACGCCACGGGCGTATCAGTTTGCGTGGAATGACGACATCATCGTGGCGAATGAGTTCGGTGGGGTGTTTGAGGATGCAACCAAGGCGGTGGCTTCGGGGCTGAATACTCAGACCAAGGGAACGCCGCTGGTGGTGTTCAATCCGCTAAATGTAGCGCGGGAGGACGTGGTCGAGGCCAAGATTGATTTTCCGCAGGGCATGCCGCGCGCGGTGAGCGTTCGCGATCCTGAGGGCAAGGTGGTGCCATCGCAGATGAGCGGGGGCAAGGTGCTGTTTGTGGCAAAGGTGCCATCGGTCGGCTACTCGGTGTTTGATGTCGAGGCTGCTGAGGGATCGGGTGCCGCCGCGTCCTCGACGCTGAAGGTGACGGAGAGCTCGCTCGAGAACGCCCGGTATCGCGTGCAGCTCAATCAGACCGGCGACGTTTCGAGCATCTACGACAAGCAGATCGCGAAGGAGCTGCTGGCGGCTCCAATTCGGCTGGCGCTCTCGACCGATCGGCCGAAGCAGTGGCCGGCGTGGAATATGGACTTCGACCAGGAGCAGGCGGCACCGCGTGCGTTCGTCGGCGGGACGGCGCAGATCCGCGTGAAGGAAGATGGGCCGGTGCGGGTGTCAGTTGAGGTGACGCGCTCGACCGAGGACTCGAAGTTTGTGCAGACGGTGAGCCTCTCGGCTGGCGACGCGGGCAATCGTGTGGAGTTCTCGAATGCAATTGACTGGAAGACGCTGGCGGCGAATCTGAAGGCGACGTTTCCGCTGAGCGCCAGCAACGAGAATGCGACCTACAACTGGGAGGTTGGCACGATCCAGCGGCCGAATGCGCAGGAGCGGCAGTTCGAGGTGGCGTCGCATCGCTGGATCGATCTGACGGACAAGAGCGGCAGCTTTGGCACGACGCTGCTGACGGATATGAAGAACGGCTCCGACAAGCCGAACGACAACACGCTGCGGCTGACGCTGCTACGCTCCCCGGGTATTCAGCCGGCGCAGGACGGACGCCAGCCGGGCTATACCGACCAGGCAAACCAGGATTGGGGCCATCACGAGTTTATGTTCGGCGTGGCGGGGCATGCGGGGGACTGGCGTAAGGCGGAGACGGACTGGCAGGCGTATCGACTGAACGATCCGATGACCGCGTTTACGACGGTCGCGCATCCCGGCCGTCTGGGCAAGAGCTTCTCCCTCGTTCACCTGAATAATTCCCGCGTGCGGGTGCTGGCGATGAAGAAGGCCGAGGCGAGCGACGAGATTGTGCTGCGCATGGTGGAGTTGGACGGGCGTCCGGCAGAGAATGTGCGGGCCTCCTTTGCCGCGCCGGTAACTGCTGCACGGGAGATCAACGCGCAGGAGCAGCCAGTTGGATCGGCCACGGTAAGCGGAGGCGCGCTTACAACGTCGTTTACGGCATACCAGCCGCGTAGCTTCGCCTTGCGGCTGGGCGCTGCACCGGTGAAGGTCGCGCCGGTTCGCTCGCTGCCGGTGACGCTGAAGTACGATCTCGCGACTTCCAGCAATGACGACACCAAGACTGTGGGCGGAGGCTTTGACGGCAAGGGCAATGCACTGCCGGCGGAGATGCTTCCGGCGCAGATGATGTACCACGGCGTGCGGTTCGATCTGGCTGCCGCAAAGACGGGAACCCTGAATGCCGTGGTCGCGCGCGGGCAGACGATAGCGCTGCCGGCGGGTAAGCACAATCGCGTCTACGTGCTGGCTGCGGCGATGGGAGGAGACCAGACCGCAACCTTCACCGTCGGGAACACGCGGGCGGACCTGACGATTCAGGATTGGAGCGGCTTCATCGGCCAATGGGATTCGCGCATGTGGAAGGAGACGGCAGGGCGAGACTGGGCGATCTCGGCCGGGCATGCGGCGTGGCCGCCGGCTGACGAGCAACAACGGGAGCGCTATTCGTCGCCGCGGTATCCGGAGGACTACATGAGTCTCGACACGAGTTATGTGAAGCGGGCCGATGTGGCTTGGTATGCCTCGCACCATCACACGGCGGACGGCCTGAACCAGCCGTATGCCTACTCCTACCTGTTTGCGTATCCGATTGAGACAACCGGAGACGCGCAGACGCTGACTCTTCCAAACAACGACAAGATACGGGTTCTCGCCGTCTCTGTAGCGGAGGAGGATTCGACACTCACGCCGGCACAACCGCTTTATGACACGCTGGGCCGCAGCGAACCGGCACACGCCACCACGGCAAACCTGCGCTGATTCACAAGAAGACAGTAAAGAAAAGAAACGACAACACGCTTAGGAGGAAGACCGATGCAGACGAAGTCGCAGCCGAGTTCATTTCGTTGGTTTGGGAGTCAGCCTACAAAAAGCAAAGCACCTTCTCAACCTGAGTGTCTCCGATCTGTCTTTCATTATGAATATTGCCTTCTCGGGGTTCTCCTGATAGCGCTGCCTGCGCGGGCTCAGGAGTACCGGGGCACGATCCAGGGCAATGTCACCGATGCCAAAGGGTATTCGGTTGGCAATGCAGCGGTTGAGGCAAAGAACGGTGAGCAGGACTATAAGATCACGACGGACTCCAAGGGCTACTTTGTCATCCCCTTCGTACAGCCCGGGACCTATACAGTTACGGTGCAGGCGAAAGGGTTTCGGACGGAAGTAGAGACCAACCTAATTCTTGATGTGGCGCAGAGGCTGAACCTGCCGGTGGCTTTGACGGCCGGCGGTGTGGAAGAGACTGTCACCGTCTCGACGGATACGGTGGCGCTGGCGACGACCGATGCCTCGGGCGGAACGGTGATGGATCCGGAGAAGGTGCAGAATCTTCCGCTGAACGGCCGGCAGGTGTACTCGTTGCTGGCGCTTACGCCGGGAGTTCGCTTTACGCAGACGCAGTTCGGGGCGGGCGGATACTCGGGAACGCGCGGGTGGGATACCTCGAACTCCTACTCGATTACAGGCCAGCCGGGAAGTTACAACCAGTTCCTGCTGAATGGCGCGCCCATCTCGCTGCAGGGTGGCGGCGGCGCGGGAACCTGGAACATCTCGCCGACCGTGGATGCGGTGCAGGAGTTCAAAGTAATGACGATCACCTTTGACGCGCAGTATGGGCGCGTTGGGGGCGGCGCGATCAACACCATTCTAAAGAATGGTACGCCGCACTTTCACGGGACGCTGTACGATTTCTGGCGTAACTCGGCCCTCGATGCCAACACCTATCAACTCAACCAGCAGGGAGCCGCCAGGCCGTATCACAATCAGCACCAGTTCGGCGGAACGGTAGGTGGACCGTTTTTGAAGCACAATGCTTTTTTCTTCTTCAGTTTTGAGGGATGGCGCGAGGTGCTGCCAGCCGGTGTGGTGACGACAGTGCCGACACCCGATGTGTTTCCGGATGCGAATGGCAATGCTAACCTCTCAAACTACTTGGCGGCTTTCAACAAGACGGCGATCTATGACCCGACAAGCACGGTATGTGCTGTTCCATCCGCCAATGGCGGGTGCAGCACCTACACGCGAGCGCAGTTCGCGAATAATACGATTCCGGCCGCACGCATCAGCCAGGTAGGTTTAAATGTACTGAAATTGTTTCCGGCACCGAACCGGGCGGGATACCAGAATAACTTCGTCTTCAATGGCAAAGATACCTATAAATACAATATGCCGATCGCGCGCGTGGACTATAACTTTACCGACCGCACGCGGTTGTACGGCATCTTCGCCTGGTGGTCTGGGATAGAAAACCGGAACTCGAATGGATTTACAGGACCGGCGATTACAGGAAATATCAATAACTACCGGGCAAGTCTTACACAGGTGCTTGATCTGACGCATACGTTTTCAAACAAGATTGTGGGCGACGTACGCGGCTCGTTCAACCGGTACTACACGCTGAGCCCGAATGGATCGGTGTCGGCGGGAAGTGCGAAGCTTACCGCGAGCCAGCTTGGACTTTCCATGCCGCAGATTCCGACTACTGCCCGCAACTACGCGCCGCAGTTTTCGTTCAGCGATGGAAACCTGCCGGGAGTGGTTGGCAACCAGGCCGATCCGACTATCTTCGAGACCTATGACATAGGGCCTTCGGTCACGCAGACGCTGGGCCGGCACACGTTGCACTATGGTGGAGAGTTTTCGCTGTACCACGATGTTTCGGGCGGGGTAGGCAATGCGAATGGAAACTTCACCTTTGGATCGGCCTTTACGCAGCAGAATCCCTTCCAAGGATCAGGAACCGATGGATCGTCCATCGCGGAGACACTACTGGGCTATGCCAACGGTGGTAGTGTGCAGTACGCCTTTGCGCCGTATGAGTCTTACAGCTACTTTGGTTTCTTCGGCCAGGATGACTGGAAGATCACAGATACGTTGGCGATCAATGCAGGGCTGCGATGGGATGAGGAACTTTCACCGAAGGAGCGACACAACCGGCTACTTGCGGGTGTGGATCTGACAGCCACCAACCCGATCTCGGGCCAAGTGACGATTCCGGGACGAACGACGCCGATTGTGGGTGCTGTTCAGTTTGCCAGCAATAGCCTGTCGGCCTATGCAAATAATACTGGATACTTTCAACCGAAGATCGGGCTTTCCTACAGCCCGAATCGCACGCTAGTCTTTCATGGCGGCTATACGATCTCGAAAGCGCTGGGTATTGAGCTGGGCGGCGCTTCGGCATTCAATCAGTCTACCAACTACAATAGTTCAGTGAATGGGGGACTTACTCCCGCAAATGACTTCCGCAATGGAAACCCCTATCCTAACGGCGTTATCGTACCAACGGGTACATCCTTGGGTGCGGCAACGCTGAACGGAACTGGTTTTGGGATCGACCAGCGCGATCGCAAGATTCCGATCGTGCAGCAGTACACGTTTGGGTTCGAGACGCAGCTTCCGCTCGGGATAACAGTCAATCTTGCTTACTTGGGCGCGCATACCACGCGTTTGCGCGCGTCAAGGCAGGTCAATGGCCTGAGTTTGGCCGACTTCCCAAAGGGTCACGACGATCCCAATTATCTGGATCAGCAGGTGCCAAATCCATTCTATGGCGTGCTGCCGAATACAACCGATCTCGGAAAGAATCCTACGATTCAGAACAAGTTTCTTCTTGTTCCGTACCCGCAATATAACGGCAATCTGTACCTCTATACAGCCGCCGATGGCTACAGCAACTACAATGCTTTGCTAGCTAAGCTCGAGAAGCGTATTACGCGCGGTGGGGCTTTGACTAAGGGATTATCTTTTCTCGGCTCCTTTACCTGGTCGCGACTGATGGATGCGACGGGATATCTGAATAACAATGGGGCGGGTCTGGTCGATGCCAAACCATTTTACGGCGTGGACGGCAGCGACCGGCCGTGGGATCTGGCATTCAGCGGACTCTATGGTCTGCCGATCGGTCGCGGCAGCAATATCCTGGGCAATGCCCGTGGTGTGCTAGGCGGCGCGCTGAATGACTGGCAACTGGACTGGATCTTCACCAATGCTGGAGGAACGCCGTCTCAGTTCCCGAACAACGATATTTATCAATGCGGCGGTGCTTACAACATTAAGCCCGCGAATCGCTCGTACAAGAGCTATTTGAATAATGGCGAGAATAGCTGCTTCCGGACGTTTCCTGAATATACGGCGGTTACTTCCACGCCGTTGACGACTAGATTGCGCAATCCCTATGCGCAGCAAACGGCATTTGGGCTTGAGAAGAAGTTTGCATTGTATGAGGAGACCAAGCTGCAGTTCAAGGCCGAGCTCTTCAACGCCACGAATACTCCCATCTTTGGCAGTCCGAATGCGGGGTCTCCGGAGCAGGCGCCCTCGCGCAACACGAGTGTTGCTGATCCGAACCAGCCGGGTGCGTGGTCCGGCTATGGAACGATCGGCTCGACGCAGCAGAACTTCCCGCGGCAGATGCAGTTGTCGTTGAAGGTTTTGTTTTAGTACAAGCTATA
>CAXTJC010000091.1:0-1630 GCA_964244225.1 uncultured Acidobacteriaceae bacterium | reverse complement strand
ACTTCCCGCGGCAGATGCAGTTGTCGTTGAAGGTTTTGTTTTAGTACAAGCTATAAAGGCGAATGCACCTGATTTCGAGTCAGGTGTAATGAACGGGAATAGCCGATTACTAGGCGGCTGTAGCCGCGCTATGTTCTAAGCAGGTTAATTAAGAGCGTATCGAAGCCGAAGCAAAATACGGGGGTTCTTCCCCCCTTCGGCTTTGCTCAGGGTCAGAACGACATGTTATGTGCTTTGTTCTTTTTGGACTACGGTTGCAATCGAATGACGCTGGCATGGCGAAGATCGGCTATGGTGGGATAGCCGTCGACGGCCATCAGCAGGTCGGCCTCGGCTAGCAGGCAGCGGAGGACGTGGATGACGCCTGCGGTTCCGTTGAGCGCCAGGCCGTAGACGTAGGGCCGGCCGATGCCTACGGCGGTCGCGCCCGTGGCGAGGGCTTTGACGATGTCGGTGCCGGAGCGGATGCCGGAGTCAAAGAGAACCGGTGTTGTGCCGGCGGCTGCGACGACGGCTGGGAGCAGATCTATGGCGGCTATACCGCCGTTGGCCTGGCGGCCACCGTGGTTGGAGCAGTAGATGGCGTCGGCTCCACCGTCGATGGCACGCCTGGCATCGTCGGGATGGCAGATGCCCTTGAGGATTAGGGGGAGCCGGGTGAGAGAGCGGAGCCAGGGGAGGTCGGCCCAGGTGAGGACCTTGCCGAAGGTCGTGGCCCAGTGGCGGATGGCGGCCGGTAGATCATCCTGGGGCGGTTGGGCGAGTGCGGCGCGGAAGTGAGGGTCGGAGAAGTAGTTTTCGAGAACGTGGCCGCGCAGCTGAGGGAAGTTGGCGCTGTTGAGATCGCGGGGACGCCAGCCGGTGACCCAGGTATCGAGCGTGACCACGATGCCTTTGTAGCCGGCGGCCTCGGCGCGGTGCACCAGGCTTTCGGCGACGGCCTGGTCCTTGGGGGTGTAGAGCTGGAAGAAGTGCGGTGTATCGTCGCATGCCTCGGCCACTGATTCCAGCGGATCATTTGCCAGTGTGGAGGCGATCATGGGGACTCCCGTGACGGCGGAGGCGCGAGCGGTGGCGATGTCGCCGTGACCGTCCGGTGTGCAGAGGCCGATGACGCCTATGGGGCTGAGAAAGATGGGTGTGGGGAGCTTCAGGCCGAAGAGATCGATCGAGAGATCGCGGGTGGAGCAGTCGACCAGCATGCGCGGGATCAGACCCCAGCGGCGGAAGGCTCTTGCATTCTGGCGCTGGGTGAACTCGTCACCGCATCCGCCCTGCACGTAGGAGATGATGGACTGGGGAAGGGCGGAGGCGGCCTTCCGTTCGAGGAGCTTGAAGTTGACGGGAAGGTTAGGAAGGATGCCGCGAAGACCGGCGTTGTAGATCTCGTTCTGATAGGCGCCGAAGGGCTGAACTGCCATGTCGTTTACTCTTGTATGTTGCTGAAACCGGCAAAGACGAAAGCAGATCCCTACGGAATGACAACAAAAGAACTGGGAGTGCCGACTCTAGGACTTTCTGGGTGCTTCCTTGAGCACGGCGGAGATGGCCAGAGCACTTGCGATACAGCCGACGATAGCTCCGCAGATTGTTTTGAAGAGGACGGCGGAGCGGAAGCTGATGTCGGCCG
>CAXTJC010000090.1:0-8807 GCA_964244225.1 uncultured Acidobacteriaceae bacterium | reverse complement strand
CTACCTTTCGCTCGCAGCCGCCAACATGGGCAACACTCCCGGCCTTTCCGCTGCGATGTGGGGCTTACTTGCAGCCGCCGGTCAGAACGGGACTGCAGCGCCCACCGCAACGACCGGAACCCAGCAGACCCTCACCTATCAGGGCAGTTACTCTCCCGTTGCAAACTATGCCTTCGGCGATATCGTGCAGTACGGAGGCTCCTCGTTTGTCTCGCTCCAGGCCGCCAATCACGGGAATACGCCCGGCCTGGTCGCCTCCGCCTGGGGCCTACTCGCCGCTGCCCAGACCGGCCCGCAAGGCGCTCTCGGGCCCGCCGGTCCCACCGGTAGCACCGGCTCCCAAGGTCCCATGGGCCCCGCCGGTCTGCAAGGCACCGCCGGCTCTCCCGGTCCAGCCGGACCGCAGGGAGCGCCCGGCCTCGTCTATCGCGGCGCCTACACCGCCACTACCAACTACGCTCTCGGTGATATCGTCCTCTGGCAGGGCGTCTCATACACATCGCTCACCTCCACCAACCGTGGCAACGCACCCGATCTCGTCTCCGCGCAGTGGGGCATCCTCGCCGCGCAGGGTCCCGCCGGTCCGACCGGCAACCAGGGTCCCATCGGTCTGACCGGCCCTATAGGCTATCAGGGCCTCGTCGGCCCGCCCGGTCCTCTTGGCCCTGCTGGTCCCATCGGCATCCAGGGTCCGGCTGGAGTTCAGGGTTTGACTGGTCCGCAAGGCTCGCACGGCGACCCCGGCCCGCAAGGTCTTCAGGGTCTTCCCGGTCAGGCCGGCGCACAAGGCATTCCTGGGGCATCCGGCCCGGCTGGTTTGCCGGGATCTACCGGCCCAGCAGGCCCGGCAGGCTCCGCCGGTCTCAATCCCCAAGGCGTCTACGACCCTTCCCGCAACTACGCCCTCGCCGATGCCGTAACCTTCAACGGCTCCGGCTACGTCTCGCTCGTCGCTTCGAACCTCGGCCACACCCCCGACCAGAGCCCCGCCCAATGGTCTCTCTTTGCCGCCGCCGGCAGCCCCGGAGCCAGTGGCCCTGCAGGTCCGGCCGGCTCACCTGGCTTTACCGGCTCTCAAGGACCCATTGGTTCAACCGGCCCGACTGGCGCGCAAGGTTCTACAGGCCCTCAGGGCCCACCCGTAGCCAACTACACCGGCAACTACAATCCCCAGACCAGCTACGCTCTCAACGACGCTGTCAGCTACTCCGGATCCACATTCATCTCACTGGCCGCCAACAATCACGGCAACCCGCCCGACGCGAGCCCGTCCCTTTGGGCCGTCCTTGCCGCTCGCGGCCTCTCTGGTCCCGCCGGTGCTGCTGGAGCAGCCGGCCCGGCGGGTTCAACTGGTCCACAAGGCATGGCAGGCCCAGCCGGAATACAAGGCCCACAGGGTCTTACCGGACCCGCAGGTGCTTCCGGCATCAACTTCCGCACCGCCTGGGTCGTCAACGCCAACTACCAGACCAACGACGCCGTTACCTTCAACGGGAGCACCTGGATCGCTATCGCCAGCAGCACCGGCGTTCAGCCCGGTACGACTGTCGATGCCTGGTCGCTGCTCGCCGCTGCTGGGTCCACAGGCCCCTCCGGCCCGACCGGCGCAGCCGCCACCCTCACCATCGGCTCCGTCAGCACGGGAGCCCCGGGCAGCAAGGCCATCGTCATCAACTCCGGCAGCGCTACCGCCGCCGTGCTCAACTTCACCCTTCCTGCCGGAGCTACCGGCCCAGCCGGCGCTGGCGGCTCAGGCGGAGGCTCCAGCACCAGCGGTGTGCCCTTCGCCTCGGTCCTTCACTCTGTCAGCTTCGCCGCGACCTACTTCTCCGTCAACGGCGTCAACGCCGCCTCGAACGAAACGGCGAGCGTTCTCACCTGGGTCCCGAACGGCTGCACTGCCACCTCGCTCGCTGTCTTCTCAACCCAGGCCAACATTCTCACTGTTACCCTTCGCACCGGCGCACCCGGCTCCATGCAGCCCTCGGCTCTCGCTTGCACGGTCGCCTCCGGCAGCAGCTGCACCGTAACCGGGAGCACGGCTGTCGCCCCCGGCACCTTCATCGATCTCAGCATCACCGGCGCGAACGGCGCGGCCGCTCCCGTCTGGACCGCTCTTGCCTGTCAGTAATGGAGCGGCAGGGCCCCGCGTAGTTGGTGCACAAGCGAGGCGAAGGTAGCGGGAGGAGGTGTGCCGTCCGCATCCAGCAGATGTTCCAACGCTCGTGCGACACGGGTTCCCTCGGGATAGCCAAACATGCCCAGCGAGCCTGCGAGCTTATGCGCGGAGATGGCGGCCTCGCTTCGCAGCGGGGCTGTAAGTGACTGGGATTGAAGGCGCTCCGAGGTGCGTTCCAGCACCTGAACATGCTCGCGAAGCATAGGAAGCTTGCGCCGCCAGAGATCTTTGAGCAGGGCTTCCGTCTTGGCTTTGGCTGCGTCCTGATCCATACGCACTTCCTTTTGCAAGAAGGACTGTTAATCCTTCCAGCCCAGAACGTCCGAGATCTGCTGGGCAAGTGTGAGCGGGTCGAAGGGCTTAGAGAGCACGGCGGCAACGCCGAGGTCGGCGAAGCGACGCTGATCGGTGCCCTGCACCTTGGCTGTCAGTAAGAGTACTGGAATGTGTGCGATAGCGGGTTCAAGCTGCATCTGGCGGAAGGTGGTGGGGCCGTCCATGCCGGGCATCATGACGTCCATCAGGATGGCGTCGGGGAGAGCGGCGGTCGCGGTCTCTATTCCTTCAAGGCCGGACGAAGCGGTCATAACCTGCCAGTTTGCAACAGCTTCCAAGGAAAGGGCGGCGACTTCGCGGATGTCGTCTTCATCGTCAATGATCAGGATACGTCGCATGGCGAGCCTATCTTCTCATGTGGTCAAAGGTTGCGACAAAGCGGAATCACTCCTGCACGTCAGCTTTTCACGCGATTTTCGCTGAGGTGCGGCGGTCATTCGGCGAGGTGTATGGACTTTTTGCAGAGGCGGCACGCACAGGCGCTCCGTTCAGCTCTCCAAGACGGCGAAGTCTCTGCACCATGGAGAGGACAAGCTCTTCGACCTCTTTCGGTTGGACGCGCGCCTTTGTCAGGAACTCCGTGGGTCCGAGACGGAGCTTGCCCATCTCAACGTCGGAGATCTCTCGGCCGGAGTAGACGACGAGCGGAAGGGTGTCCAGGCCGGGCTGCTGACGCATCCATTCGACAAAGGAGAAACCGTCGCCGTCGGGCAGCGTGAGGTCAAGGATCAGAAGGTCGGGGCGGTGCGCGACGCAGTGGCGGATGGCCTGCTGGCGGGTGGAGGCGTGCTTGACGTGGACATCGGCCTGCTCAAAGCTGGCGACGACCACGCTGGCGAGGTCATAGTCGTCTTCAACGAGGAGGATTTGGGCGGGGCCATCGCCGCGGCGCAGGACGCGGCCGAGTTCGGCGAAGAGGAGATGCTCGTTGAAGGGCTTCTGAACCCAGCCCTGGGCGTCGCCGGCGATCTCGCGGCGGAGGATGGGAGAGAGGACGCTGAGGACGACGACGGGAATTGCGGCCGTGGCGGGGTCATCGCGCAGACGCTGCAAAGTCTCCCAGCCGCTTAGGCCGGGCATGTAGAGGTCGAGGAGGATGGCCTCAACGCGATTTTGGGCGGCGAGGGTGAGCGCCTGCTCGCCCGAGGCGGCCTCGAGGCACTCATAGCCCTGCTGCGTGAGGTGCTCGCAGACGATCGTGCGGATGCTGGCATCGTCGTCGCAGACTAGGATGCAGCCCTCGCCGACGGGTAGCGGCGGAGCGGGCAGCTGGGCATCGGAGGCGCGAGCGGTGCGCGGCAGCATGACGTAGAAGGTCGTTCCGGGGCCAAGATTGCGCTGCGCCCAGATGGAGCCGGAGTGCTGCTGGACGATGGTGCGGCAGATGGCGAGGCCGAGGCCGGTGCCGCCCTTCTGGCGGGCGTCGGAGGGTTCAACCTGCTGGAAGCGATCGAAGATGTTGTCGAGCTTCTCGGCGGGGATGCCGCGGCCTTCGTCAGATACGCGAAGAAGAATGGAGTCAGAGGTCGATTCAGCCTGGATGCGGATGGTGGAGGCGACGGGAGAGAATTTGACGGCATTCGAGAGCAGATTGGTAAGGACCTGCAGGATGCGATCGGAGTCGGCGTCGAAGAAGAGGCCGTCGGCGGCGCCGGCCGTGGTGAGCTCGATGTGAACGGCGGCAGCGTCAGCCATGGGTGTCATGGTGTCGACGGCGGAGATGGCGAGCTCATGGAGGGAGCAGCGGCGGAGCTGCAGGGGAGCGCGGCCGGACTCCATACGCTCGAGATCGAGGATGTCGTTAATGAGGCGGATGAGGCGGTCGGTGTTGGTGACAGCGATGCGCAGGAGGTTCTGCGCTTTAGGATCGAGTGAGCCCATCACGCCCGAGGAGAGCAGGCCAAGGGAGCCGCGGATGCTGGTCAGGGGAGTCCGGAGCTCATGCGAGACGGTTGAGATGAACTCGTCCTTGAGCGTGTCGAGCTCCGATCGCTCATCGAGTCGCTGACGATCCTGCTGAAGCTGTTTGGTCGCGGTGAGGAGTTGGTCGGCGAGGGTGGAAGCGAGCCGCCGCGCCCGCATAAAGGCGAGAAGAAGCCCGATCGAGAGAAGCAGAAGGCAGATGCAAGCGGCAATCAACAAAGGATGCATTAGGTAACCAAGGAAGTAACCGGACTGGGAAGAATAGTAACCGGTACTGACCGATTCTTCGCAGAAAGTTGAAAATATTTCCGGATCACTCGATCTGCTCTCTTTCGTTAGTGTTTCCTCAGAGTGCCGAGGTGCCTTGCGAAGGGCAATGATCGTTTGGTTGTAGAGACTGACACGAATGGGGGTTATGGCTCGGCGGAGATTCGCGCGTAGAGGGGAATGCAGGAGCTTTATTAGCAGCAGCTTAGCTCAGTCCTGTTTGAAACGTTAGTTCTTTCTGTGGTTCTCCGATGAATTCTGACGAAACGCCAGACGTAGCCGCTGAGCGCGGAAACAGGTTCGCAGCACGCTCCTGGCGAGATGCGTAGAAGGGCATACGAGTGCTGTTCTGGATCGACCCTGGAAGCAGGTTACTTTTGACGCCGAAGTCACGGCAGGATGCAGGCGGCATTGAGGGAAGCTTGAGGGAGGGTCGGATTTAGTCCTGAAGCTGACCTCAGCGGCTGAAGCCGCATTGCACAGAAAGCACTAAAGGCACGGCCGAAGTCGTGGCCTTAAAGAAGGGCATTTGATCAGAGTCTCCTCAAGGAAGGTCTGTTCAAGTCAACAAAGTATCTCGCTGGTCCGAGCAAAAAGCAGGTTCCTCGCGCGGCTCGGAATGGAAGAAAGAATAGCAAAGACTTGTTCGGAGTCGCCTTGGTGAAGAGGGGCGTTGAAGGTTGACCGCGGTTCAGGTGCGGCGCTCGGTTCGGCGGGGCAGGATGTCAGCCGGAACTGTTCCCGGGGTGACGGACCTCCACTCAACCTGGAAGCTGCCGGAGTAGCCAAAAAGCTTTCCCCAGGTGGAGTTGGAGGCGTTCACGTCGATGCGGAAGCACTCTTCCCGGTCGTCGTACCACTCATGAACCTCCGCGATGCCGGAGAAGAAGAGCGGAAAGCGAAAGGCGAGGGGGCCCTCGTAGAAGCGCTGGTCACCGGAGCGGAGACGCAGGCCGCCTTGCGGGGAGACGCTCAGATCGAGATCGACGGCGAGGTGCTGGTGGGTGCCGAGGTAGTCGACGATGCAGCCCCGGTCCTCGCTGTAGATCATGTAGGCGTCGAAGCGACGCGTCCTGCGAGTCGCGAAGGTGCGAACCCAGGTGACGGTCTCCCGGCCGAGCGAATCGCGATAGGCATAGTTCTGGATGGTGAAGGGCACGTTGCGGCCGCGCTCGGGAAACATGATGCTGCGCCACGTGCCTATGTAGAGGAAGGGAAGGGTGTAGGGCGCGCCGTGCCAGATGTGGTCCATGCGGCCGGTGCCGATGGCAGCCATCCCGCTTGCCGCGGTGAGCCCGAAGCGGCGCTGAATCTGCGGATGAAGTCTGGTGAAGTCGGAGCCTAGCGCGGTTTGATAGATGGAGGTCATACGTGCTCCTGCGGTGGAGTGCGGCGGCAGCGTTTCGCGGAGGGAAGCGATCTGGAGGCGAACCAGCCGCAGAGGGAGAGTGTAAAGACGGCGAGATTGAGCGAGAAGGGATTGAAGGCAGCCCGAAAGTAAGTGGGAGAGTTGATCCCGACCGCGGCGGTGGCGAGAAGCATAAGGCCCGCATTCACAAGGAGTAAGGGGCGGACGCGCCAAAGGACGAGGAGGATCGCGCCGAAGAGGATCTCAGCGGCGCCGAGCCAGGGAAGCGCGGCGAGAGAGAGACCGGCCTGCTGGAGCATTCGCTGCTCGTCCAGGTTCCGGAAGAGCAGTTTTGGCACGAGGCCGTGCCATAGCCAGATCAGTGCGATCGAGACGCGACAGAGTGCGTGAATGAGGCTGAGCGTCAACGAGACCTCCGGTGTCTGACCGGCTTCGGCCCAGAGACGAAGACGATCGAAGCTCCAGGCTGTTGCCCAGCCCATGAGCGGCCGGAAAAAGATGCGATCGACGAGGCGGCCCATGCTTCCAAAGCGGACGCGATAGTCATACCAGGTGAAGAAGCGGAGACCGCCAGGGGTGGGAACATATCGCCAGTACCCCGAACCCTCGCGGATGAGCGATTTAGGATCGTCTGAGGCGAAGCTGAGAGAGGAGGTTGCGTCTCCGGCGTCGGTGGTGCGCTGGCCGATGCTCTCGCCGGTACCACGGACGGCAAGGCCGAAGCCGATGCGAGTTTCGTAGAGAAAGCGCTGCGGCTCTGAAGGAGAGGGACGAGGGAGGTAATGGATGCCGGTGAAGCGGAGATCCCAGCGCTGATGAAGCTCCGGTGTCTGGGTGAGCCGCCAAACGCTGTTCAGGTCGGCCTGAAGAAGAATTTCGACGTAGATACCGGGGCGGGCAGCGGTCACGGGATGAGCTTAGCAAAGATGTCTTTCGTCGATCGGCGTTGGTAGGCTAAGAGAAGAGTCTGGAGCATTTCTCCTGATGCTGTAGCGTTGTTCGAGTGCAAGGAGGCCATTTTCCTTGGGAGAAAATGGCACAAGTGGGAGCGGCCTGCTTTACACCTTCAGGAGAAATGCTCTGGGTGAAGGATTCGGAGGCGAGGTGGCTACAGGTGAATGTGAACTTTGCGGAGCGTGCGCACAACCATAACTGGAAGCTGGATCCGATCGTTCGGTCGCTGCTCGATACGGACTTCTACAAGCTGCTGATGCTGCAGTTCATCTGGAAGAACTTTTCGGGCGTGCGGGTGACCAGCGAGGTGTATAACCGGACGCTCTCCATGCGGCTGGCGGAGCGCATTGGGGCGGCAGCGCTGCGGGAGCAGATGGAGCATGTGCGGGGGCTGCGCTATCGGAGGAGCGAGCTGGTATGGCTGGCGGGCAATTCGTTCTATGGCGTGCGGTCGATCTTTGAGCCGGGATTTCTGGACTGGCTGGAGCATGACTTCCGACTGAGCGACTACACGATCGATGAGCAGGATGGTCAGCTCGTCCTGCGATTTGAGGGCTTATGGAGCGCGGTCACGATGTGGGAGATTTACGCATTAGCGATCGTAAGCGAATTAAAGACACGCGCGGCCCTGGCGGAGATGAGCGAGCTCGAACTGGACGTGCTCTATGCGCGGGCGAAGACGCGGTTGTGGGACAAACTGGAGCGGCTGCGCGGGGTGCCGGGGCTCAAGGTGTCGGACTTCGGCACACGGCGGCGGCATAGCTTTCTGTGGCAGGAGTATGCAGTGCAGGCGCTGCGGGCGGTGCTTGGCGACGGCATGACAGGTACGAGCAACACGGCGCTGGCGTATAAGCACGACCTGGAGGCGATCGGTACGAACGCGCATGAGCTGCCGATGGCGATGGCTGCCATGGCGGCGACGGACGAAGAGCTGCGCGACTCGCAGTACCGGGTGCTGCAGCTGTGGCAGCGCAGTTATGGGGGATCGCTGCTGATTATGCTTCCGGATACATTTGGGACGACGCAGTTTCTGGAAGGCGCGCCGGCGTGGGTGCTGGACTGGACGGGGCAGCGGGTGGACTCAAAGCCGCCGATGGAGGCGGGCGACGAGTACATTGCGTGGATCAGGCGAAGCGGAGGAGATCCGATGACAAAGCGGCTGATCGCGAGCGATGGTTTGGATGTTGAGGACATTCTGGCACTGCATACGTACTTTCAGGGCAAGATCCGGTTCAGCGCGGGGTGGGGAACGCTGCTGACAAACGATTTTCGGGGATGTCATCCGCGAGGCGAGATGACGCTGGAGCCGCTGAGTCTGGTCTGCAAGTTGACGAGCGTGGAAGGGCGGCCGACGGTGAAGTTAAGCGACAACGCCAACAAGGCGGTAGGACCAGCAATGGAGGTAGAACGCTACAAGCGGGTTTTTGGGAGCGTAGGGGTGGGACGGGAGGCGGTGCTGGTGTAGGTGATTCTTGTTGCCATGGCTCTTCAACATGCGGCGGCTATACTTCGGGGATGTTCGGTCGATGGGACGCAGTGGTGCGCATGTCGGCAGCCCTAGTGTTGCTGCCGGTGCTGATGGTGGAGCAGGGATGGGCCTGGGGTGAGACGGGACATCGGTTGATCAATCGATTGGCGGCGCAGACGCTGCCGGCGGAGGTTCCGGAGTTTCTTCGGGATGCAGCGGCGCAGGGCACGATGGAGTATCTGGGGCCGGAGCCGGACCGATCGAAGAACTCAGCCGAACCGGAGTTCGCGGCGGCCGGATCGCCGGAACAC
>CAXTJC010000089.1:0-8933 GCA_964244225.1 uncultured Acidobacteriaceae bacterium | reverse complement strand
CTCGGCACCAGCCGGTCGCCATCCTCACCCGGAATGACCGTCGGCGTCTCGCCGTCCATGAACGCCACCAGCGAGTTCGTCGTTCCCAGATCAATGCCAACTACTCTCTCGTCCGCCATGCACACGCTCATTCCGCCGCAAAGTCAACTCGCGGCCATCTCTTCATTGTCGCATCGCATCATTGGATGCAGTCACTAGAAGCACTTCTCCTGAAGGTGTAGAGAAGAGCAAGAAAGCTCGTGCCATTTTCTCTCAAGAAAAATGGCTTTACAGCAGGCGAATAACGCTACAGCATCAGGAGAAGTACTTTAGAAGCACCTTGACAGACTGAGCCAGCGCCTTAAGTCTTAGAGTGGCGATCTGCTCGCAAGCAATTTTCTGGTGGCTCAGAGCGATGTGTGGCATCCTTCTCGCATCATGAGCGCGCCCGCAAACTCCAGCATCGTCACCGGCCTTCGCTACAAGGATGCCCACGCCGCCATTGACTGGCTCTGCCGCGCCCTCGGCTTCGCCCGCCACGTTATCTTTGAAGGCCCCGGCCACACCATCGCCCATGTCCAGCTCACCTTCGGCTCCGGCATGATCATGCTCGGCAGCGCCTCCAACCCGGGCGACTTCGCACAGTACATGATCCAGCCTGAAGAGACTGGCGGCCGCGAGACTCAGGCCTGCTCGCTCATCACCTCCGACGCCGCCTCGCTCTACCAGCAAGCCAAGGCCGCCGGCGCCGATATCCTCATGGAGATTCGAGAGATGGACTACGGCGGCAAGGCCTTTACCGTACGCGATCCCGAAGGCCATATCTGGTCCGTCGGCGAGTACGACCCCTGGGCTCACGTACCCCAAACAACTAGCCAGACCACCATCGACTGACCGTCGGGCTTCGACAGCATCAACAGCTCGCAGGCATGCCCGATTGCCTGCATGGTAGCGTCGTCTTCATGGAAGAGAACCCTTACGCGCACCACCTCGAAGGCCGCGAAGCCATCGACATCATTGCCGCAACCGCTCCCCGTCTCCGCGAGATCTTCGCCGCCTACACCACAGACGAGATCGACCGCTCGCCCGGTCCAAACAAGTGGAGTCTCCGCGAGTTGATGGCGCACCTGGCCGACTGCGAGATCTCCTGGAGCTGGCGCATCCGCCAGACCCTCGCTGCCGACAACCCTGCCCTTCAGCCCTTCGACCAGGACCGCTGGGGCGATCGCTACGCCGCCTATGACTTCGTCTCCGCCCAGACCATGTACGAAGCCCTGCGCGCGTGGAACGTGCGCCTCCTCAGCACTGTCAGACCGGAAGACCTGAAACGCTCCGCAACTCACTCGGAACGCGGCACCCTCACGCTCCAAACCATCCTCGAGACCATCGCTGGCCACGACCGCCATCACATCAAACTGCTCGAAGGCCTCGTTAAGAAGGAAACCCGCGAGACTGTACCGTCGCCCTCGTAATTTCGCCAGATTTCACGGTGTTCCCGAAGGCTTCGGCATCTCCACCCCGGGCGCCACCGGACGTCCGAAGTCTGGCGACCCATCAGGATTCCATGAAAAGCGTTGCACGCGCGGCGACCGCTTCGGCCCGCATCCATCATGGCTCTGCGGGTTCGCGTGATAGATGATCCAGTTCTGCGTGCCGTCCGGCGACGTGAAAAATCCATTGTGGCCCGGCCCGAAGACGCCCTTCGCCGGAGCCTCAAAGAACACCGGGTGATCCAGCTTCGTCCACGACCGCGGATCCATCAGATTCGCCTGCGCGCTCGCATGAAGCTCCCCCAGCTCATACCGGTCCGTCCAGCATCCCGACGCCGAATAGATCAGAAACACCTTGCCATCATGCTCGAGGATCTCCGGCCCTTCGTTCACACTTACATGCCGACCCGGCAGATCGCCGACCGTCTCCCACGGGTACTCCGGATGGCTCAGCATGACCCGCGGCCCTTCCACCGTCCACGGATTCTTCAGCTTCGCGATGTAGAGGTTTTGCTGCCCGTCGTTGCCGCCCTCCCACCCGGACCACAGCAGATACTTCTGATGATCGGCGCCCGGTGCGTCATTCTCGAATGCTGTCGCGTCGATCGCCCAGCGGTCCGTCGAGTCGCCCACCTTGCCCTTCAGCACCCAGCTCTGGGTCGTCGGATCCTGCGCGCTGTTCTCAAGCACATACACCCTGTGCCCCTCGTTTTTGCCCCCATCTGCCGCGAAGTAGAGGTACCACTTGCCATCGAAGCGATGCAGCTCCGGCGCCCAGAGCTCCTTGGAGTACCGCGTCCCCTCGGGCGGCGTCCACACCACCGTCTCCTGCGCATGCCGCAGGTCCGTGATGTCGCGCGTCTTCCAGATTGTGATGTTCTTGCCCATCGAGTTCATGTAGTAGTACCAGCCATCCGCCTGCACCACCCATGGGTCAGGCCCATGCTCCAGCAGCGGATTCGTAAATGTTGCCCCGCCACCCTGCTGCGCCACACTCTCTCTACCAGCTGCGGCGACACACACCAGCCCCAGCAGGGCCGCCTGAACAACTCGTCTCATTCATTGCTCCCGAGTACACAGTCGTACTACCGCGAAAGTATAAATTGTCTTTCACGGACGATGATCCTGCCCGGCTTAGAGGCTTTGAGATGAAGCTCCGAAGTTGCAGTCGATCTTTCTCCAATACGAGGGGTATTCTGCCTTTAGGATTCTCGGCGCTGTAGAGCGCATTTGCTTTGGTGAGACCCACGCCTTCCATTCGAGCCGCAACGCAAGAGGACGCTACCGCCATTGCTCAGGTGCACGTACGAAGCTGGCGATCGACCTACGCCGGCATCGTTCCCGCGCCGTTTCTCGCCTCACTCAGCGAGACCGACCGCGCCTTGCAGTGGCGTGAATGGCTAACCCTCGATCTCCCGATCTACGTTGCGGAGTCAGACGGCGAGATCGTCGGCTTCGCAAGCGGAGGTCCGATCCGCGATCCCATCCCAGGCTATGACGCCGAGCTGTTCGCTATCTATCTGCTGGACCGCGTCCAGCGGCAAGGGATCGGGTCGGCGCTCCTGCGTGCGTTGATCGAAGTGCTTCACAGCCGGGGCCTCACGGCGATGATCGCATGGGTGCTTGAGAGCAACTCCTCCTGCTCCTTCTACGAACAGACAGGCGCGCACGCGTTGCAAACGAAGCAGATCGAGATCGGCGGCGCACCTCTTGCCGTGCGGGCTTACGGCTGGCCAGCGCTTAAGACCGCCCCGTAGAACCGTGCCTTACCTTGAGCTACTCCAGCGCCTCATTCACGTCGCGCACTAGGTTGCGCGCATAGCTTCGCCGGTTCAGCAGCGCCACTATCTCGTCTCGCGCCTTTATCTTGCCTGCATCATCCCGGGCATCGAGCGCCGTATCCCATCGCTCCCACAATCCTTCCAGATCGGCCTGCGTCTGCGCCAGCATGCCCTCGAAGTTCGCCTTCGCGCCTTCAAGATCCTTCCGCAACGCCGGATCATCGTCACCAGACTTACTGTTCGAGCGCATCTCCTCGAGCTGCATATTCAGCTCGAATGCCTCTTCGAGCATCTCCGGCGGCACAATCTGCTTCTTCGCCCCGCCGCTCGCCCGCGCCGCATCCGTTGCCGCCTTCGACTGTTCCTCGATCTCGACACCCTCCAGCGTGAGTAGGTGCTGCGTCCGCGCAATCGGCTCCTTCAGCGTGCGATACGCATCATTCAGCTCCGAGCTTGCCGCCAGCGCCGCCTCCTGCTCGGCCGCCGGCTTGCTTGCGAACCGGTCCGGATGCAGCCGCCGGCTCTTCGTGTAAAACTCCTTCTCCAACGCCGATACATCCACCCGCAGCTGCCTCGGCAGACCAAAGACCTCAAAGTAATCCACTCGTTCGCTCAACGCCATCTCCTCACGCCATTCATCTCAACAGATGCAGTCTCCTCGCGGAAGGCACCTGACACGGAAGCGGAAGCACAAAGGTCGCATCATCTCCTCGCATGGAGAATTTCTCCGTGACCCGTAAAATAGCCCCATGCCGCAGGCCGTCCTCGCCGCCCTTCTTCTCGCGCTTTCAACATCTTCTCTTCTGGCGCAGTCATCCCCTGCTCCGCAAGCGCCTGTAGCCGCTCAGGCAACGCAGGCGGCCCAAGCGGCACAGAACAACGCCGCACTCCGCACGCAACTCCTCACCATGCTGCAGCAGGACCAGACTGCCCGCGGCCTTGCCGGCGCCCAGAGCTCCACAACCGGTCCCGCCGTTGCCTCGAATCTCGCGCAGATCGACGCCGTCCTCACCCAGCAGCTCAAGAACATCGTCGCCCAGCACAGCTGGCCCACCATCGCCCTGGTCGGCCCCGATGCCTCGAAGGCCGCGACCCTGCTGCTCGGCCACACATCGGATCTTGCTTGGCGCAAATCCCTCCTGCCCCAGCTCACCACGCTTGCCGACCGCCGCGAGATTGACCCCGCCCAGCTCGCAATCGTGCTCGACAAGCAGCTCGTCGCCGAGGGTAAACCCCAACGTTACGGCACACAGTTCAAGATGGTTAATGGCGAAATGGCCATGATCTCGGTCGAAGACCCTGGCGGCCTCGACACCCTCCGCGCCCGCGCCCTCTTACCGCCGATGGACGCCTACAAGCAGACCCTAGCCCGCATGTACCACCTCAAGGTCTCGAACAAGATCGCCAGTCCGCCGGAGCCCGCATCCGCGCAGTAGAAGCAGCTTTCCCTTCGAGCGTAACGCGCAGGATTAGACGCCAGTATCTTTAGCTTTCTGCGCTTATGTCGAAAAGCTCGATCCACATCCACAGCTCTTCGCCGAGTTCGGATTGATAAAGTTAAAGCCTTGCCGCATCAGCGTCTCCTCAAAGTCCAGCACCATGCCCGCCAGGTACAGGAAGCTCTTCGGATCCACAAACAGCTGCACTGGCCTCGCTCCGCTCGGATCGTTCGGCGTCTCTATTCCTTCCCCGAATACAAAGGTGCGGTCTCGCTCGCGCGCCTTCGAGTCAAACCGGATCGAGTAGCTCAGCCCCGAGCAGCCGCCGCCCTGAATGCCAACCCGCAGCCCACCCTGATCCGGCGACACACCTTCCTTTGCCATAGCGACACGAATCCGCTTCAGTGCATTTTTTGTAATCTCGATCGCCTGCTTTGCCCGCGGCGCCTGCCCCTCAGCCGAAAGCAGAGCCATCCCTGCGAGCGGATCTTTCTTCTCCGGCATTGGCGGAGGCGTCGATCTTGTTTGTAGGGTCACCATGGTCATGATATTCAACCTCTCTCACAACAAAGCAGGGCCGGCAGCCTGAGGCCGCCAGCCCTATTGATCCAACTCGCAGCCTAGCTGGCGATAGCTACTACTGGTGCGCCTACATCCTCTGCAACGTTATTTTTCTTCTTCCAATCGCCGATGGCCGCGCGAATCGCATCTTCCGCCAGCACGGAGCAGTGAATCTTCACCGGCGGTAGAGCTAATTCCTTTACGATGTCCGTGTTCTTGATCTCGAGCGCCTCGGCAACCGTCTTGCCTTTCACCCACTCGGTCGCAAGCGATGAACTAGCAATCGCCGAGCCGCAGCCGAAGGTCTTGAACTTTGCATCTTCGATAATCTGCGTCTCAGGGTTCACACGAATCTGCAGCCGCATCACGTCGCCGCACTCCGGCGCGCCGACCAGGCCGGTCCCAACCGCGTCCGAACCTTTGTCCATCGTTCCCACGTTCCGCGGATTCTCGTAATGATCTACTACCTTATCGCTGTATGCCATGTCCGACTCCCTTGGTCTTACTTCTTTGATGATAGGCCTACATCATCCGATGCGCTAAATTATTCAAGTGCGGCCGCCTTCAAACTACTTGAGCCGCGCGCTTCTTAGTGGGCCGCCCACTCGATCTTCGTCAGATCGATTCCTTCTTTGACCATCTCGTAGAGCGGGCTCAGCTCGCGCAGCTTGCTCACCACGTCGATTAGCTTGTCGCTGACGTAATCTACCTCAGCCTTGTTGTTGAAGCGTCCCAGCCCAAAGCGAATTGAACTGTGCGCCACATCGTCGCCCAGACCAAGCGCCTTCAGCACATAGCTGGGCTCAAGCGTCGCCGACGTGCAGGCCGAGCCCGAGCTAACCGCGATGTCGTTGATGCCCATCAGCAGGCTCTCGCCTTCCACGTAGACAAAGCTCATGTTCAGGTTACCCGGCAGATGGTGCTTCATGTCGCCATTGACATGCACGTAGTCCAGTGCGCCTTCAAACTTCGCCTTTAGGTAGTCGCGCAACCCGCGCAGCCGCTCTGCCTCGACGCCCATCTCCGCTCCGGCGATCTCACAAGCCGCACCCAGACCGACAATACCCGGAACATTCAGCGTGCCCGACCGCATGCCGCGCTCGTGCCCGCCGCCGTTGATCTGCTCGGAGATCTGCACCCGCGGGTTGCGCCGCCGCACATACAGCGCGCCTACACCCTTCGGCCCATAGATCTTGTGCGCCGTCATGCTGAGAACGTCGATGTTGTCCGTCTGTACGTTCACCGGGATCTTGCCGACTGCCTGCACACCGTCCGTGTGGAAGATGACGCCCTTCTCATGGCACAGCTTGCCGATCTCTTCCACCGGCTGGATCACGCCAATCTCATTGTTGGCGTACATGATCGAGACCAGAATCGTCTTGTCATCCATGGCGCGGCGCAGGTCTTCAAGGTCGATCAGACCATTCGCCTGCACAGGCAGATACGTCACCCTGTAGCCGGCCTTCTCGAGCTTCTTGCAGGTGTCGAGAACCGCCTTGTGCTCTGTGACCTGCGTGATGATGTGGTTTCCCCGCTCGCGATACATCTCCGCGATGCCCTTGATCGCAAGATTGTTTGACTCCGTTGCGCCTGAGGTGAAGATGATCTCCTTCGCCGTCGCGCCGATCAGCTTCGCCACCTGCTCCCGCGCTGCTTCAACGGCCTTCTCCGCCTCCCATCCAAAAGCATGGTTGCGGCTCGCCGCGTTGCCAAAGACGTTGCCGAAGAACGGCAGCATCGCCTCGAGCACGCGTGGATCCATCTGCGTCGTCGCGTGGTTATCCATGTAGATCGGCAGCTTCACGCCCGCCGGCAACGGTTCCCGGCTCTCCGCGATCACAACTCCGTTGTCCATCATCTCTACGCCGGTCTCTCTCAGTTCGTTGCTCATAGCCTGCTCCTCGAATCCTTCTGAACGGCCTCGTCCTCGCCGTGTCCTGCGTCTACTAATCCCGTGTGTTGCTACCTCAGCGATCAGCTACATCGCAATCGTAACCAGTCCGCCCGCCACCGCTGCTCCGGAGCCTTTTGCCATCTCGTCCGGCTGCTCCATCAGATCGGCGATTCGCAGGCCGCTCAGCAGGTCCTTAATACTGTCATTCACTTTGCGTAACGGTTCTTTGATGGTGCAGTGCCCTGCCAGGTCGCACGCTCCGTGAATCGTGATGCAGCTGGTGATAAAAAGTGGCCCATCGATCGCGCGAATTGCTTCAAATGCGCTGATCTCCGCTGCCGGTCTTGCCAGGGAGTAGCCACCGTTCGTTCCCGCATGCGAGAGAAGCAGCCCTGACCGCGCCAGCGTCTGCAGGATCTTCGCCAGAAGCGGCGGCGGAATGTGGTATGCCTCCGCGATGTCCTTTGCGCTCTGCGCGCCATCCTGCCCATGCTCGGCCAGGTACTTCAAGGCCATCAGCCCGTAGTCCGCTTTCTTGGTCAGCCTCAGCATAGAAATGGGTCCGCCGGGGCTCTCATCGCGTGGAACAAGCGATAGTTCCCCAGAGTGTTAGTGTAGATCTCGGTGGTCTCCGTATCATTCATTCCGTCAGGCAAAGCTATCCGGTGACGGTGCAGGGATCGAATCTGCGGCAATGCCATCCTTCAATCGATTTCCATGATTGACACCGCGCATCGGGCACGGCAGAATCACATAATTCCGGCCCTGACGGCTCATAAAACTCCCCATGTCTGCCCCCTGCAAACACACCGTAGTGCGCATCGTCTCACGCGATGAAGACGCCGAATATGTCGAGTGCCAGGCCTGTGGAGACATCTTCGATTCCATCGAGTACGAAGATATGGAACGCGAAGAGAAAGCCGCCGCTGAAGCCGCCGCCCGAACTGACCCGACGATTGACGCCGATACCTGATTCGAACCAGCACGCCCCTCTACTGCCGTGCCGCTGCAGTGGCCGTCGCGGCGCCGCCCGGCGGGCCATGTATTCTTCGCAGCACTATCCACGCATACTGCGCGGCGGAGACCGGCGCCAGCACCGCCACCGTGCGCAGCAGAACTTCACGCGCCGTCGCAACCATGGGGCCGCCAAACAACTCGCCGCAGAACACCGCGATGACGGCTGCAATCTGCGTCGCCGTGCTCAGCTTGCCGAACAGGCTGGGCCGGAAATCTCGCAGAACATTGGTCACAAACAGCAGGGTCGATAGGAGGAGAATTCCCAGATCCCGGCTGAACACCAGCACAGTCACGTACCGCGGAATCAGTCCTGCATGTGTCAGCACCAGAAACAGCGTGCTCAGCATCAGTTTGTCCGCGATCGGATCAAGATACTGTCCCAGCTTTGTGTGCTGTCCTAGTTTGCGCGCCAGCAGCCCGTCCAGCCCATCCGAGATCCCTGCCAGAACAAACAGCAGAGATGCCACAACCCATCGCCCATCAAAGATCTGAATCACCAGAAAGGGCAGGAGAAATAGCCGCAATAACGTCAGCAGATTCGGAACCGCACGAAATTGAGCAAGGCTGGGCACGGAAGGAGGGCGCACCGTGATCTACGCGGCCGCGTCCATCTCATGGTATCCGATCGTTCACCGATTACCTCGCGAAGCTTCGCCGGTTGCCTCGCAAAGCGGCGTCCAGTACACTTGCACAACGCACACAGGCGCGTAGCTCAGCTGGTTAGAGCGCTACCTTGACACGGTAGAGGTCTCCGGTTCGAATCCGGACGTGC
>CAXTJC010000088.1:0-8994 GCA_964244225.1 uncultured Acidobacteriaceae bacterium | reverse complement strand
TTTGCGTCGAAAGTGACGGGGGGAAGGAAGGATATCGCCTTCAATAGCCTAAAGTGTGCAGGTAGAACACGACGCTCGCCGCCACGATGCAGTAGATCCCAAACAGATACCACCGCCCCGCCTCCAGCCAGCTTGAAAGCAAGCGCAGTGCTGCCAGCCCGGCAATAAAAGCAAAGACCGCACCCAGCAGACTCGACAGCACGGACCCGCCCAGGTTGATCGGCGCCCCGCTTGCAGCCGCCGCGTGCGTCGCCTTCACCAGCCGCAGCGCCTCCCGCAGGACCACCGGCGGCGTCAGAATCACTGCCAGCGCAAACGAGAACCGCTCCGCCCGCTCCCGCGCCGCGCCGGCCAGCATCCCGGTTGAGATCGTCGCGCCCGACCGCGAAAACCCGCGAAACGGCAGACACAGCCCCTGCACAGCGCCGATCCACGCCGCCTGGTTCATCGTCACCGAAGTTCGCAGATCCGGCGTCAGATTCCGTGCCGTATTGGGCACCGCATTCCGCTCGCGCAGACCGGCAATCAGAATCAGAACACCCGCCGCCAGCAGCGCATACGCGATTAGGTCCAGCCGCGAGAACAGCTGCTCGATCTCCGCCTTGCTCTGCCCCTCGAACGCCGTCCGCTCAATGAGCGTGATGATCGGATAGCCGATCACCGCCGTCAGCGTCGTTGCCCACGCCGCCCGAATCGCAAATCGCAGAAACGCGTCACGGGTTGCAAAGTACGTCCGCTGCCACGTCTTCCAGAAGTACACAATCACCGCGAACATCGTGCCGGTATGCAGCATCACCAGCAGCAGCGTCATCTCGGGCGCGGAGGGATCGAGATGCAGCAGCTTCTCACCCACCACCACATGGGCAGAGCTTGAGACGGGCAGAAGTTCGGCGAGACCCTGCAGCAGGGCCAGAAGAATGACCTTCCAGATTGGCATGATCCCCATGGTAAACCGAGATCCTGAAGCGAAACTTAACGCTCTGGTTACTCCCGGTCGCTGCCAAACACCGGAATCCCCTCCCGCACCTTATAGGCGATGTTGGCCGCCCGTGCCGTCCAGTCCGCATCCGGAAACTTTGCCCGCGCCTGCTCCGCCAGCGCCTGCACATTCCGGGCCGAGGCGTCCGCATGCTTGTGCTCGTCCTGCACCGCCCACATCGTCACCGCGACACCCTCGCGATACACCGCGTTGTAGAGCGCCTGCGCCGTCCGCGGCCCGTCCGGAAACTGCTTGGCGTACTTCTCATAGAGCCCCGCCTCCATCTCCGGACACTTCGGCAATCCCTGCCAGTCGCCGCACAGCTTGTTGTCGATCAACGAGAACGCCGCATACGCCGCATACTTCGTGCCCGGATAGGTCTTGATGACGCGCTTCATCTCGCCTTCATACACCTGCGGTCGCAGATACGCCTCCTGCTCCTTCGCCGAGGGCAGCGTTCGCACGTCGTGCTGGTCGATCTGCCAGCGTACATCCGCCGATCGCCACGCCGCCTCTGCCGCCAGCGGCGACTGCGGGAAGTACTCGAACACCCGCCGGTACAGCAGGTGCGCCTCCGTCGCCGCGCCCGCCGGCGCATGCGGAGCCGAAGCCGCATCCTCGGCGTTCGCCCCCGCGCCAAACAGCACCATGTCCCCACCCGGTGTCGCCGAGGTCACCACGCCCTTCGCCCGGATCCAGCCCGAGATCGGCGACGTCGCCTCGGCGTCCGTAAACTCCGGCTGGTCGTCTTCGTTCATCGCATCCTTGGCGTCGGTGTTGGCGAAGACCTTCATCCACTCACCGTTGCGCTCGCTGATCACCACCTCGTGCCCGGGCGAGACCTCGGACAGCTTCTGCGATCCCGGATCCGCCGCCACATACACATTCGCGTTATGCAGCAGCGTCGCCCGCGCCGCGCGGTCGTAGCCTGCCTGTGGCGCCGCCTTCTTTCCCTGCGCCTGCAGTACGCTGCCAAGGGAAGCGATCATGAATAGGAAGACGAAGGAGCGAAACAGGCCAGAGCGCATAGCTCTCATTAGACGACACAGCAGGCCCTTCCGGCACCTCCTCTACAGTCCATGGCCGTCGATTGGAGGCTTGAAGGATTTAATGACCGATACTCTGTGGAGGAGGCCAGGCTTGAACGTCAGCGATCATCTCAAACATCTCGAAGAGACATTGCTCACTAGCTCCGTCCGCAAAGACCGGACTCAGGTTGCAGCACTACTTGCGGAAGAGTTCCGCGAGATCGGCAGCTCCGGTCGAACCTTCTCGCGCGCTGAAATCCAAGCCGAGCTCCAAGCCGAGTTCCAAGCCGAGCTCCAGGCAGAGTCGCCTCTCCGCGAAGTTGCGCTGAGCGACTTCACCTGCACAATGCTCTCCGACACCCTTGCTTTGGTGATCTACCGGACAGTCCGGAGCACCCCGCCCGCACCTCCCTCATCGGCATGGCGAAGCTCCCTCTGGGTCTTCCGGGAAGATCGCTGGCAGATCCTCTTTCATCAGGGGACCAGAGTCCCTTAGCTGTTGAGTCCAGCCGCCAGCTCCCCTTCGAGCCGCACTCGCAGCGCCGGATCGATATTCCCGCCACTGATCACCGCAACCACCGACCTAGTCCCCGGCAGCCGCTCTGCCGCAAACAAAACCGCCGCCAGCGATACTGCGCCCGAGGGCTCAACCACCAGATCCGTAGCCGCCAGCGCCACCCGCATCGCCCGAAAGATCCCCTCCTCCGTCACCGTCACGATCCCGTCCACATAGCGCCGGATATGCGCGAAGTTCAGCGCCCCCAGACTCTGCGTTCGCAGCCCGTCCCCGATGGTCCGCGAGGTCTTCGCCGCCGGCCACTCCACCAGCCGTCCCGTGTCGAAGCTCTCCTTCGCATCCGCCGCCAGCTCCGGCTCCGCGCCCCACACCTGCACGCCAGACTCCACCATTCCCGCCGAAGCCGCCAGCTTCACCGCCGTCGCCACCCCGCTCAGCAGCCCGCCGCCGCTCACCGGCGCAACCACCAGATCCACCTCGGGCAGCTGCTCGGCAATCTCAAGCCCGCACGTCGCCTGCCCCGCAATAATCGCCGTCGCATCGTAGGGCAGAATGATCGCGTACCCGTGCGCCGCCGCCAGCTCCTCCGCCTTTGCCTTGCGGTCTGAGCTCGCATTGCCCACAATCACGATCTCCGCCCCCAGCGCCGCTGTCGCCAGCTTCTTCACATCGGGCGCATTCTCCGGCATCACGATCACCGCCTTCGTGCCCAGCGCCCGCGCCGCATACGCCACACCCTGCGCGTGGTTGCCCGACGAGTACGTGATCAGCCCCCGCCGCCACAGCTCCTCCGGGAGCTGTGCCGCCATGTTGTACGCGCCGCGCAGCTTAAATGACCCAATCGGCTGCGCGCTCTCCGCCTTCAGGTAAACCGCGCACTCCGGCACCGCCAGTCCCGCAGCCCGCAGCCGCTCCGGCTCCAGCCGCAGCAGCGGCGTCCGCACTGCTACACCGGCAAGCCGCTCACGCGCCGCATAGATCTCCGCCAATGTAACCAGTTCACTCATGGTCTCCATCCTCGACTCATAGCAGTATTCATCCAGATAGGTCCGCCAGAAAGAGCCGTCATTTCGACCGAAGCGGAGAGACCCCTGTATTTTCTACAGTCCGCCCTAAATCTCCAGGGAATACCTCAAATTAGGCGCAACACCTTCGACACCGCTCCCGTTCAAATCCGCTGCTGCGCCCATCGCCCGCGCCGAAACAGCACCACGCTCAGCAGCACAAGAATCGACTGCGCGACCACCACCGAAACAAACACGCCATTCACCTGCAACGACGTATGCCGCGCCAGCCACCAGGCCAGCGGAATCTCCACGATCCAGAAGGCAAACAGGTTCACATAGGTGGGCGTCAACGTGTCGCCCGCGCCGTTGAAGGCCTGCAGCAGCACCATCCCGTAGGCAAACGCAATATTGCCGCAGCTGAAGATGCGCAGGCAGCTGACTGCGACCCGAACCACCGCCGGATCCTGCGTAAACAGGCCGATGATCCACGGCGCAAACGCGATAAATACCAGCCCCACCAGACCGAGAAACAGCATGTTCCATAGCCCGGTCCGGTAGACAGCAGAGCGCGCCCGCTCCGGCAGTCCCGCGCCCAGGCTCTGCCCCACCAGCGTCGCCGCCGCGTTGCTCAAGCCCCACGAGGGCAGAATGGCGAAGATCACAATGCGAATGCCGATCGTGTAGCCGGCCAGCGCCGGCGCACCAAACAGGCTCACAATCCGCACCAGCCCGATCCAGCTCGCCTGCCCGATCAGAAACTGAACGATGGCGCTGACAGAGACTCGCAGCAGCCGCAGCATTACGGTCCACTCCACGCGCATGTGGCGCGCCAGGATGCGCAGCCGCTCCGTCCCTTGCGCGAGCCGGTAAAACTGATACAGCACACCGATGCCGCGGCCGGTAAACGTCGCCAGCGCCGCACCGGTAACGCCCAGCTTTGGAAACGGCCCCAGACCGAAGATGAAGCACGGGTCCAGAATCAGGTTCAGGATGTTTGACACCCACAGCAGCCGCATGGCAATCGCCGCATCCCCCGCGCCGCGGAAGATGGCATTGTTCAGAAACAGCAGCACCACCACGCCGGAGCCGCCCAGCGCAATCCGCGTGTAGCTGGCACCCGTAGCGATAATCGCCGGCGAGGCTCCCATCCATCCCAGTAGCTTCGGCGCTAGAAAGAAGAACGGCAGTCCTAGTGCGATCGAGACGCACAGTCCCAGAATGATCGCCTGCACCCCGGCTACCGCCGCGCCCTCAGGATCCTTCTCGCCAATGCGCCGCGCCACCATGGCCGTCGTTGCCATGCCCAGCCCCAAACCCACGGCAAACACCAGCGTCAGCACCGACTCTGCCAGACCTACCGTTGCAATCGCATTCGCGCCCAGGCGGCTCACCCAGAAGACATCCACCACCGCGAACAGCGACTCCAGCACCATCTCGAGCACCATCGGAATGGCGAGCAGCAGGATCGACCGGTTCAGACTGCCGGCCGTGTAATCCTGATGGCTGCCGCGCAGCGCCTCGCGCACAGAGCGCCAGAAGGTCGTCGTGCCCGAAGCTGCAGTCGTGGTTTCCATGCGGAACTGCTATCGTATCGCGAAGCTGTTACAGCAGCAGACCCCGCCTATGTAGGCCTCATTGTTGTCATCCTTCGCAAAACCGGGATCCCCGGCAAGGGCTTTCCTTGCTGGGGTGGGAAGCGGAGGATCTGCTGTTGTCTTTGCCGGTCAGCGAAGGTCTCGCCGTTACAGCTCCAGAATGACCGGCATAATCAACGGCCGGCGGCTCGTCGACTTCTGGATATACCGCTTCAGCTCCTGCCGAATCTTCTCCTTGGTAATGCTGTAATCGGCGCGCTCCTCGGCGCTTGAACTCTCAAGCACGCGTTCTACCACCTGCCGCGCCTCCGTCACCATCAAGGGATCATCCACGGCGAACCCGCGCATCACGATCTCAGGTGTCCGCTCGATCTTGCCCGTCTGTTTATTGATCGCAATGATCGGCATCAGAAAGCCGTCTTCGCTCAGGTTCTTACGATCTTTGATCACCAGCTCCTGCACCACATCCGAAGCCGATCCGCCCGAGTCGATGCAGATCCGGCCGACCGCGACCTTACCCGTCTTCGAGGCTTTATCCTTGCTCAATTCCAGCACGTCGCCGTCTTCCATCAGGATCGTCTTCTCGACAATGCCCAGCGACCCGGCGAGCTCCGCGTGCCGCTTCAAGTGCCGGTAGTCGCCATGGATCGGTACGAAGAACTTCGGCCGCACCAGGTTGATCATGAGCCGCAGCTCTTCCTGGCTGCCGTGCCCGCTGACATGGATCAGTCCGTTCGTCCCGTCGTCATAGATCACCTTGGCCTCGCGGCGCTCCAGATGGTCGATCACCCGCCCGATCGGCCGCTCATTACCGGGAATAATTCGCGAGCTCAGCAGCACCGTATCGCCGGCATCGATCCGCGCGAACTTATGCGTGTTCACAGCCGCCCGGCTCAGCGCGCTCATCGGCTCACCCTGCGTTCCGCTGATCAGGATCATCAGCTTCTCGGAAGGAAAGTCGCGCATCTGCCCCGGCTGAATAATCAGGCCCTGCGGTACATCGAGGTAGCCCAGGTCCTGCGCAATCTCGGTCGAGTTATCAATCGATCGTCCCACGATCGCGACCTTGCGCCCATGCTTGTGCGCCAGGTCCATGGCAATTCGGATCCGGTGTATCGACGAGGAAAAGCAGCTGAAGAAGAGCTTCTTCTTCGTGCTCGAAAAAATATCGTCGAGCGCCGGCCGCACCGCGTTCTCGCCCGGCGTATAGCCCTTGCGATCGACGTTGGTCGAGTCCTGCAACAGCGCCAGCACACCCTGCTTGCCCAGCTCCGCAAACGCCTGCAGATCGAACGGCTGCCCATCCGGCGCCGAGAGATCGATCTTGAAGTCGCCCGTATGCAGCACCACACCGACCGGCGTATGAATCGCCAGGGCTACGCAGTCGACGAGCGAGTGCGTCACTCGGATCGGCATCACCGAGAACGGCCCGATGGTGAACCGCTTGCCCGGCAGCATCTCGATCAGATCGGCGTTGTCCAGCAGCCGATGCTCCTCGAGTTTGCCCTCGACATACGCCAGCGTAAACTCCGTCCCATACACCGGAACATTCAGTTCACTCAGGATCCACGGCAGACCGCCGATGTGATCCTCATGCCCATGTGTCAACAGAATCGCGCGTACCTTGGACCGGTTCTCCCGCAGATAGCTGATATCGGGGACGACAATGTCAACCCCCAGCAGCTCTTCCTCAGGGAACATCAGACCGGCGTCAATGACGACAATGTCGTCCTGCCATTGGAGCGCCATGCAGTTCATGCCGAACTCGCCGAGGCCGCCCAGCGGAATCATCTTCAATTTATCGTTTGCCATTCAATCTCTTATCTTAGCAGTCCATTGCGGGCAGCTTCACCGCGTCAAAAGCGAAGCCGCGCCGTGAAGATCGGCAAATGATCGTATGTTTTGAAGTGAGTGAGCGCGATCTGCTCTCCCGCACCCACGCTCAGCAGCAGCGGATCCCGCTTGCCATCGCGTCCGCGGACGAGCGGAATGCGGCTGACGATCAGACCTGGTGTCACAAACGTCTGCGTCTTTCCATCCGATTTCCCACCTAGAAAATAGGTCGAGTTGAACTCGGTCTCGAGCCAGAGAAGCTTCGTGGCATGTAGTTGAACCGCGTTGTTCCAGGCGATCTGCCGACCGAGCTTCGTCGCATTCGTAACCGGCAACGATCCACCCAGCGAGGTTGTAAGCGCGACTTTACGGATCCCTTTGCCCAACTCCAGGGTCGGCGCCAGAGTCGCGCAGCAACTCCCATTCCCACTCTTCCCCGTCGGCACACTGGCGCGCAGAAACACCGTCGCGATCGCGTTATGGTGCTCTTCATTGCTGCCATACAGGCGATATTTCATGCGGAAACCAACGTCGCCGAAACCATCCTCGATCGACCGATTGGAATGCGTCATATACGGCGGCGGGCTGAGCCGAAGCTCAATACGTCTAAACGGAATGAACTGCAATCCGTTGGTGTTGCCGTAGTTCCATGTCGTCTGTCCATCCGCCGTGGTCTGGCGAACGAAGTCGGTGCGCAAGCCTTGCTCGATACGCGGTGAGGTCGTCACCAGCGGGGTCGCCCACTGCGGCTGGTTCTTCTGCGTGGATGCGGCCTGTGCCTGGTACCAGTCAAGCAGGGTCTTCTGCGCCAGGGCGCGCTCAGATCGTAGAGAGATCGCCACGGCGACAGCGCAAAGAAAGAGTCGATAGAGGCGCATCAATCAATGATGCTATCGGAAACAAGCGGAAGCATCTCTCTTCAAAATCTGCTGTCCATGAAACGGTCCTGATCGAAGCGCCAGATTCAGACCCATCCCTATCGCAGCAGATCTTCCAGCTCCAGCGATGCCTCCGTCTTCTCATCCCGATACTTCACGATCACCGGCGTCGCCACGCTCAAGTTCCACGCGGCCCCGTTGCCGCTCGAGATCGGCCGCGACCCCGGCACCACCACCGCGCCTTCAGGAATCACCAGCGGCCTCTCCGCCGTAGCCCGATAGACCTCGCCGCGCACCACGTCGTACACCGGCGTGCCTCGCGTCAGCACCACGCCCGCCGCCAGTACCGCGCCCCTGCGTACGATCGTGCCCTCATACACCCCGGTATTTCCGCCTATCAGGCAGTCGTCCTCAATCACCACCGGCGTTGCATTCACCGGCTCCAGCACGCCGCCGATCTGCGCCGCCGCACTCAGGTGCACGCGCCTGCCGATCTGCGCGCACGAGCCGACCCGCGCATGCGAGTCCACCATCGTCCCCTCATCCACATACGCCCCCGCATTCACATACGCCGGCGGCATCATCACCACGCCCCTCCCCACATACGCACCCGACCTCACGGAGCTTCCCCCCGGCACCACCCGCACCCCATCCCCCACCGCAAACCGCCGCGCCGGATACGTCCCTTTATCGACAAAGGAAAGCCCCTTGGCCGAGCCCATCGCCGTCATTGACCCCAGCCGAAAACCCAGCAGAATGCCTCGCTTCACCCACGCATTCACCCGCCAACCGAGCGGCAGGGAAGCATCCGGCTCCGCCGCGCGCAGCTCGCCACGTTCCAGCCCCTCGCGCAACTCCAGAAACGCCGCCATCGCGTCATGATTGCCGGTCGCCTCGGCCCCTGTCGCAAACCACTCCTCAACCCGCGCTTCTAATTTCGCCATTCCGCGCCTCACCCCTCATTGTTTGTCATCCTTCGCGCAGCGGAGGATCTGCTTTTTTTCCGTCTATCCCAGCTGCTCCCCTACTGATCGCAACTCCTCAACCAGCCCCGCCAGCCTCGCCCGCAGCCCCTCACTTACCGGCACCATCGGCAGCCGCAGCCGCTCCTCGCACCGTCCCAGCATCGCCAGCACCGCCTTGATCGGTGCCGGACT